>JAZQZM010000101.1:0-11471 GCA_045634085.1 Bacteroidaceae bacterium | reverse complement strand
AGACAATCTACGAGTGATGGTAGAGAATATTTTTACTCTGCAACACGAGGCGAGCGAGTTGTTGTTCGTACAGCAATACCATATTCAAGCACCTTGCAAGATTTGCTTAAAGCAGATTGGTCATTCCTTGTTGTGATGATTTCAATCACGCTTGTAATGAGTGTTGTGGCATACTTTACAACTCGCAAACTTGGGAAGGATATAGAGCGAGTCAATCGCTACGAGGCTGAGCAGGAACGAAATCGTCTTAAACGACAACTCACCAACAACATCAACCACGAACTCAAGACCCCCGTAGCATCTATTCAGGTCTG
This sequence comes from Bacteroidaceae bacterium, assembly GCA_045634085.1. Classification (GTDB taxonomy): domain Bacteria; phylum Bacteroidota; class Bacteroidia; order Bacteroidales; family Bacteroidaceae; genus HGM04593. The sequence goes on along the minus strand of JAZQZM010000101.1, from coordinate 11,157 downwards.
CTTGGAGACACTACTTTCGGGTATCAATCTCAGCGAAGAGAAGCGCCAGGAACTCATCGAACGATGCTATGCAAACAATGACCGCCTTCGCCGACTGCTTAACGATGTATCGCTGATAACAAGGATGGAGGATGGCAGCGCACTAATAGGCAAGGAGAGAGTTGTAATAAACGATATAATTGGTGAGATGGCTAAGGAGCTGGAGATGTTGCCCAATGATGAACGCTTGCGACTCCATACTGATTTTGGCGACGAGGTTATCATTGATGGCAACCCATCGTTGATTGGCTCCATCTTCCGCAACCTAACCGAGAATGCCATTGCCTATTCCGAGGGTAGAAACATCTATATATCGCTACTTGAAAACAATGATAAGTTGTGCCGTATCCGCTTTGAGGATGATGGCAAGGGTGTTGAGCAGAAACATTTATCGCACCTTTTCGAGCGATTCTATCGTGTGGACAAAGGTCGCTCACGCCAAAAGGGTGGTACAGGTCTGGGACTTGCCATTGTAAAACACGCAGTCCAATTCCACGGTGGCACAATCACCGTCACAAATAGACCCAATGGCGGCCTTAGGTTTGAATTCACATTAAGCAACCGTAACACTAAGTAGGGCACAATTCCTGTTTTCGATATTACTTATTCTTAATTTAGACTACATAGAAGACTACACGCAAAGAGCTAAATTAGAGTACAAGCGATTTCTGTGAGTATTGTCGTTTCACATATCATTGGTTTAATGCATTGCATATAAGCAATTTCGGCAGTGAAGAAATTCACTGCCGAAAAAGGATAGTCTTTTTAGTCATCCTCTTTCTGTTTTTACAAGTCAGTTTCCCGTTTCATTTAACAACTATAAACAGTTAAGCAGCTTTTTTGAGAGCAATATTTTGTCAAATTCCTATATATTAGGTACATTTGCATGTTTTTGCGGTCTTACAACCCCAAAAAGGAGAAGAAGAAACAAAATATTCCATATAATGAAACGATTCAAGTTATTGAACAACACATTAGGCTGGTTCACATTCATTGTCGCAGCACTTACATACTGCCTTACTGTTGAACCGACTGCCAGTTTCTGGGACTGCCCCGAGTTCATTCTTTCAGGCAACAAGCTTGAAGTAGGTCACCCACCTGGTGCTCCTTTCTTCATGCTGGCTGCAAATTTCTTCTCACAGTTCGCCCAGCCCGAGAATGTCGCATACATGGTGAACATAATGTCGGGACTCATGAGTGCGGCCGGAATACTGTTCCTGTTCTGGAGCATTACACATCTTGTGCGTAAACTCATTGTAGGCAACAGCAAGGAAATCAGCGCGGCCCAGACTGTTACCATTCTGGCATCAGGACTTGTAGGAGCACTTGCGTATGCTTGGAGTGATACCTACTGGTTCAGCGCCGTTGAAGGCGAAGTATACAGTTTCTCATCACTATTCACAGCTGTAGTATTCTGGCTCATCCTCAAGTGGGAGGACAACGCTGACTCGCCGCATAGCGACCGCTGGCTCATCCTGATAGCATATCTTGTAGGCCTCTCCATTGGAGTACACCTGCTCAACCTGCTCTGTATCCCCGCCATTGCCCTTGTCGTATACTACAAGAAGTTTCCGGGCAAGCATTGGACATTCTCACTGTTGGCACTGACCATATCCGCAATTATCGTAGCCATTGTCCTTTACGGAATCGTCCCGGGAGTAGTAAAGATGGGTGGTTGGTTTGAACTTCTGTTCGTAAATATCCTTGGCATGGGATTCAATACCGGCCTGTATATATACATGATTGTACTGTTTGCGACACTCACGGCAGGCATTATCCTCACCGAGTTGCCAAAAGAACAGACACATGGATATCACACTGCCGTTTCTACACTTTTCATACTTTCCGTTGCACTGCTCGGAATACCTTTCTACGGACACGATCTGACACTCAGCATTTTCATTGCAATTGCCACTTTGACTGTGTTGGCCATTATTCTGGCACAGAAGGTGAATGTGAACAGCATCGGCACAGCCAAAGGAAGATTCCTCAAAGACACCAAAAAGTATCTTGTCAGTTTCAGGGTATTCAACACAGCATTCCTGTGTATGATGCTTATCATGATCGGCTACTCTTCGTATGCACTTATTGTCATCCGTTCATCGGCCAACACACCAATGGACCAGAACTCACCTGAGGACATATTTACTCTTGGTTCATACCTTAATCGCGAGCAATATGGCTCAAGACCATTGTTCTATGGCCAGTCGTTCGGTTCAAATGTCAAGTACGATGCAAACGGCAAACCTGTAAAGACACAGACAAGCCCGGTTTACATACGTGACCACGAAAATGGTAAATACGACATCCTCGAATACAACGGAGAATACGTATTCGAACAGAACATGCTCTTCCCGCGCATGTACAGCCCCGACCACAAGAATCATTATGAAAAGTGGGTAGGACACAGGATAACGAATACCGTTCCCTCAAGTCTTAAAGGAAAAGTCGTAATGCCCACACAGGCCGAAAACCTGACATTCTTCATCCGTTACCAGTTGAATCACATGTACTGGAGGTACTTCCTCTGGAATTTTGTCGGAAGACAAAACGACATACAAGGCAACGGTGAGAGAGAACATGGCAACTGGATTACAGGCATACCATTCCTTGACAACGCCAGACTGGGGAACCAGAACAAACTGCCCGAAAACCTGAAAAACAACAAAGGACACAACGTATACTTTGCACTGCCGCTTATACTCGGCCTTCTTGGTCTTGTATGGCAGTTGCGCAAGGGTAAGGAGGGAAAGCAACAGTTCCTCATCGTAGGCATGTTGTTCTTCATGACAGGACTGGCTATCGTACTCTATCTTAACCAGACTCCATTGCAACCTCGTGAACGCGACTACGCCTACGCGGGTTCATTCTACGCTTTTGCTATATGGATTGGAATGGGCGTGGCAGCCATAGTTCAGTTCATACAAAAATACATGAAGAAGGAGAATGCTGCAGTGAACGCCATAGTTTCAGTTGTTTGCCTACTCGTTCCCCTGCAGATGGTTTCGCAGACATGGGACGACCATGACCGCAGCGGAAGATATGCTTGCCGCGATTTTGGCCAGAACTACCTGAACACGCTGCCCGCGAACAGCTCACCCGTCATATTTACATGTGGTGACAACGATACATTCCCACTCTGGTATAACCAGGAAGTAGAAGGTGTGCGTACCGACGCACGCGTATGCAACCTTTCATACATACACGCCGACTGGTACATTGACCAAATGAGACGCCCCGCATACGAGTCGCCATCACTCCCAATTTCATGGGGCCTGAACGACTACAGCGGAAACACCAACCAATTCATGTATATCCTGCCAGAGATTGCAGTAGAATATATACAGGAGTATTTCGGCGAACACCCGGAGCAACTACAGTTCATCGGAGGAAATATCCACGATTTCAACAACATCTCAAAATACTGGATAACCGAAGCCAACGAAAGCAACAAGTCCGAAGGCCGCAAGGTTGTTGAAGAGATTTTGGAATACATCAAGCCCAGACTGCTTGCCGACGGCGAAAGGCTTGCGCAGTATGGAGCAGCCAGAATGAGCAGCCAGAACGCCGAAGAGAGAGAGGTTGCCAGAATGCAGCAGACATATGGCGAGCACATGATGCGCATATCAAAGGAAATCTCAAAAGGAAAGGCCATTGTCCCTACCGGCAACATACGCATCCCCATTGACACCGAGGCTGTTAAACGTTCAGGGATGAAAGTGCCCAGAATCGTAGAGATGGGATATGCCGATCCTCAATATATGGAACTGGACTTTACCGACTATACCGGTATATACCGCCACGAACTGCTGATACTCGACATGATTGCGAATGCGAACTGGGAACGCCCGCTGTACATGGCTATCACCGTAGGCTCTGACAACTACCCCGAGGTGTTGCAGGATTTCTTTGTTCTCGAAGGACTCGCATACCGAATCACACCTTACAACTGGACCGAACTGACACAGACAGGCAGTGAACTGGGCATACTTGATTACCCTGTTGACACTGAGAAGTTCTACGACAATGTCGTGAACCGCTTCAAATGGGGAGGAATTAAGGAGAATAAGGACTATTATGCCGACGAGACCGTACACCGCATGATAAGCACACACCGCACACAGATGGCGACACTGGCACAATACATGCACAATGACATCATACTGGCTGAACAAGCGGGCGACAGTGCAAAGGTGCTTGATCTAAGCAAGAAGATTATAACACTCCTTGACAAGTGGTATACAGAGTTGCCCGGCGACATCATACACTATGACCCGCTGAGAGACGGAACATCCGAAATTGCGAAAATATACAATCTCATGTATATCCGTCAGACAGATGCCAAGGGTACAGACCTTTATTTGGGAGACGATACTCTGGAGATGCTCTACGAGAGATACAACCAGACAGCAGGCATTGCAATAAAGAACGAATACGAGTATCTGAAGTGGTATGGCACTCTCAAAAAGGCAGAAAGAAACAAGACGCTTGAGGAGTATCGCAGAAAGACGCTTGTTGAAAACCTGAAGACAATTATTCCACAGGACGAGGAAAACGATGACGTGTTGAACGAGTTGTTCAACAAATACGTAGGATACTCATTTGACGAAGTATACATGGAACTTGTAAAGGAGAGCAACCTTTAACCACATCCATTATGTTCATAGAGCAAGTACCGGAATTTTTCCGCAACATATATCCAAAGGCATTATGGCGTATGGACCCCAACGAAAAGGCGGTATACCTGACCTTTGATGACGGGCCCATACCCGTCATAACGCCATGGGTAGTTGACCAGCTCGGGCGTTATGGCATAAAAGCGACATTCTTTATGGTCGGCGATAACGTGCACAAGTTCCCTCAGGAATACATGCAGGTTGTAGAGAACGGGCACCGCGTGGGCAACCACACCTTCAACCACCTAAAAGGACTGCTCACAAGCACAAAGGAGTACGTGGAGAATGTGGACCAGGCCGATGCGTTCATACACAGCAACCTGTTCCGCCCGCCACATGGCATCCTGCGCCGCACACAGTACGAGGAACTGAGCAAACGTTACCAGTTCGTGATGTGGGATCTTGTCACACGCGACTACAGTTTCCGCCTCTACGGCGAGGATGTGCTTGCCAATGTAAAAAGGCTGACACGCAACGGTTCCATAATAACTTTCCATGACTCCCTGCGTTCCGAGAGCAACCTCCGATACGCCCTGCCACGTTCCATCGACTGGCTACTGGAACAGGGATACAATTTTAAGGTTTTTGAGTAATGACCAAAGATGAGCTTACCCGATATATAAAGGAGCAAGCACTGTACTTAGGTTTTGACGCATGCGGCATAACCAGAGCACAGGCCGTAGAAAAAGGAATCGCCGAGCATTGCGACCATTGGATTCAGCAGCACAGGCATGGCACCATGCAGTACCTTGAACGCAACTGCGAAAAGCGCTACGACCCCTGCCTGCTTGTAGAAGGATGCAAGAGCATCATTGCTGTAGCCCTTAATTACGCACCACACAGGACAATTGAAGGCATATCAGACTACGCACAAGGCAAGGACTATCACAAGGTAGTGAAAGACCGCCTTTTTCTGTTGCTCAAAAGCATAAACGAAAAGACAGCCTGCCGGGGACGCGCCTTCTGCGATTCGGCACCTGTGCTTGAACGCTATTGGGCAACACAGGCCGGGCTTGGCTGGATAGGGCGAAACCACCAGCTGATAATTCCTGGCAAAGGCTCATGCTTTTTCCTTGGCGAACTGCTTGTAGACTTGGAACTTGAATACGACATGCCATACAAGGGCTGCCACTGCGGCAGTTGCAGCAAGTGCCTTGAAGCATGCCCCACAGGTGCACTCGGCACAGACGGATTCGATGCACGCAAGTGCCTCTCCTACCTCACCATTGAATACCGTGGAGAACTGCCCGAAAACATCGGTGAAAAGATGGGAAACTGTTTCTACGGTTGCGACCGTTGTCAGACTGCATGCCCGCACAACCGTTTTTCACGACCGAACAGCACACCGGAACTGCAGCCCAAACCCGGACTCCAGAGCATGAACGCGACAAAGTGGAACACACTTACCAAAGAGGAATATGACAGTTTCTTTGCCCATAGTGCGGTAGAACGCTGCGGATATGAGCAACTGATGCGCAACATAAAAGCCATTGGACTGAATAGTAAATAACCCAAACATCAAATAACCAAAGACTATGGAAAAACAGATTTCAACAGAAACAAGAGAAAAGAAAGTATTGAGTATGGTTTTCTTGACCATATCATTGTGTATACTGGCAAGCAACTTCCTTTCGTCCATCAACACCGTAATAAGCCCCGGAACAACAGGCTACATTATTTTTGTAGGTGCCTTTACATTGTTAAACATAATAATAGCCATATCGGCAGTCATATTGGCAATAAAGTGTAGAGGAGTATTCTCTATTATTGGAGGCATTTTTTTGGTCATTGCAACCTTGATAAACCTGATGAATGCTTCGTTCGCACATGCCTTTACATTATCACTTCCTTCTTTGCTGGAATTCCTGATCGGAAACAACATCATTGAAGATCCTGCAACACTGTTCATGTTTTACGAAATAACAGGATTCGTATCCATAATTGTCAAATTCCTGTGCCTTGTAGCATACATTTTACTTGCAGCAGGAACAAGGACAAGCAAGATATTCAAGACAACAATAGTTGCAACCGGTGCCTTTTTCCTTTTCATGACTGTAGCCAACAACTTCATCGTTCCCGTACTCTTCAATCCAGACATGCTGAGCATATACTTTCATATCTACAATGCGTTGGATTCTGCAATACAGATTGTAATCATCGCAATCTGCATTTTTGAATACATAAGCGCAAACAGACAGGCAAAGAGTTGCCAGGAGTAACGACAAAAGAAGCTATGACACAAAGGTGGGCGACCCAAAAGAAAAACGGGACACCCACTTTTGTCATGAGGTTGAATAAAAAGAGTTGTTTTTAGGCGTGCGAAGCCTGAAAAAGCGCAACCGACGCTGTAATGCGAGAGCAGAGAGTGCCCGCATTCTATGCCGAGCTACGAGGAGGAAAAGCCACTTGGTGGGTTAATTTACTAAGCGTAAATGAGCATTTTGAGGGCAAGCACAACAACAAAAGAGCCTTTTTAGTCATCCTCCTTTTATTTTCTTTATATAAAAAGGCCTATCTACAGATAGCCTCAAGCACCCTGTCCTGCCATTTCCTTACAACAGAGGGTTTCTGCAAGCCGCTGTTCAGGATTACGAAAGCATACATGTGGCCGTTTGCAGCCTTTGCATACCCAGCGACTGTACACACGCCACTCACAGTACCGGTCTTCGCGCGTACCTTCTTATATGCTACGCCGTCTTTTGTACGGTTCTGCATAGTGCCTGAGACTCCGGACAAAGGCAAACGGCAATAGAACGCGTCGAACAACCCTTTATTATCATAGGCATAACGCAATGTATTCATAATAATGTCGGCAGAGAGATAGTCATAGACCGAAAGACCCGAACCGTCAACAATTGAGAACCCGTCGGTAACCCCCAAGTCATTACTTAGAAAGCTGCGTAGCACCTCGCACCCCTCATCCATGGAAAGCGGTACACTGTTCCCAATAGCCGCAAGATGATATACAAGTGCCTCGGCACAAAGGTTGTCACTCTCCATGAGAGCCTCATCTACAACATCAGTTATGGCGCGGCGCTGAATGTGTACCGGCCTTGCATCATCAGGAGTGCGGCCGAAAGAGAGCACCTTTACATCCACCCCCACAGAATCGAGTTTTTCGGCAAGCAGAGCAAGAAAGAAATCGGCGGACTTATACATGTTTATCCTCTCCTTATATGGCTTGGTACAGTTACCCCTGATACGTATCACATTACTATCCTCAAGCCAGTCGCGCAGCACAGTCAGCTTACCCAGTTCGGAATCACCGCATACAGCCTCATTCACAACAGAGTAGAACGAGGATTCGGGATTTACCCTGCAGTGTGGTGCCTTCCCCTTGGAAGATGGAGAGACCCAAACCTCCACAGCACCTCTGCATACCATCAACGGCGAGAGATAGGGTTGGAAACCGTAAGGATTGTCATCCCATATCCATCCGCTACCCCAATAGAGAGAGTCGGAGAAAGAACAATCGGCAAACAGGGTATCTACAGTGCCGCAGTCCTGAACAGCAGCTGCCATCCGCGCCATGTCATCGACCCCGAACAGTGGGTCCATGGCACCTTTCACATAAAGGTTCCGGCACCCGGCCTGTTCATTGACAAAAAGTTCTGTATCAATAGAGTAATCAACGCCCAGTTTATCAAGTGCTGTAACTGTGGTAATAACTTTATGCACAGATGCCGGACGCACCGCCTTATGCTCGCGGTGGGCATAGAGCAAGGTGTCGTCATCAAGGTCATATACCATGATCGAAGCATCGACAACATCCAGCAACTTATCCTTCAGCAGATAATCAATTGAGTTTCTCATTGCCCTCTGCGCAAAGAGTGCAGAAGGAAGCATAAACAGCAATATCAGCAAACGTAATTTCATCGCAAGAACATCTTTAAACCAATTGCCCCATCTATAACGAGCCATTTTTTTGTAAATCTACAGATATTTCACGAAAAACAGGCGCACAACACTGTTTTATTATATTTTTTTGTAATTTTACGCGGCTTCAAAAGCGATATAATCATTATGGTCAAGAAATTTGATTTTCTGGTAATAGGTTCCGGCATTGCAGGAATGAGTTACGCACTTAAGGTTGCCCACAAAGGCAATGTGGCGCTTGTATGCAAGACAACCCTTGAAGAGGCAAACACTTTCTTCGCCCAAGGAGGAATAGCCTCGGTGACAAACACACTGGTTGACAACTTTGACAAGCACATTGAAGACACGATGATTGCCGGCGACTGGATAAGCGACCGCGCTGCTGTGGAAAAGGTCGTACGCGAAGCGCCGTCACAGATTCAGGAACTCATTGACTGGGGTGTCGATTTTGACCGCAACGAAAATGGCGAGTTCGACCTTCACCGCGAGGGTGGACACTCCGAATTCCGCATACTGCACCATGCTGACAACACCGGAGCCGAGATTCAGGAGTCACTCATAAAAGCTGTGCGCAATCACCCCAACATTACAATCTTTGACAACCATTTTGCAATAGAGATACTTACCCAGCACCATCTGGGCATCGAAGTCACCCGACAGACACCCGACATCGAGTGCTACGGAGCATACGTACTCGACATTGCCACCAACGAGGTACACACCTTCCTGAGCAAGGTGACACTAATGGCAACAGGCGGATGCGGAGCCGTGTACAAAACAACCACCAACCCTCTTGTAGCCACAGGCGACGGCATAGCAATGGTGTACCGCGCCAAAGGAACGGTAAAGGATATGGAGTTTATACAGTTCCACCCCACCGCACTCTACAACCCCGGCGACCGCCCGTCATTCCTCATCACTGAGGCCATGCGCGGATACGGTGGCATACTGCGCACCAAGGATGGCAAGGAGTTCATGCACAAATATGACCCGCGCCTGTCGCTTGCACCACGCGACATTGTGGCACGCGCCATCGACAACGAGATGAAACACCGTGGCGACGACCACGTCTACCTTGACGTTACCCACAAGGACCCTGAGGAGACCAAGCGTCACTTCCCCAATATCTACGAAAAGTGCCTTTCACTTGGCATTGACATAACAAAGGATTATATCCCCGTTGCACCGGCAGCACACTACCTTTGCGGCGGTATAAAGGTAGACCTGAACGCCGCATCGAGCATCCACCGCCTATATGCAGTGGGCGAATGTTCATGCACAGGCCTGCACGGCGGCAACCGCCTGGCAAGCAACTCTTTGATTGAGGCAGTGGTATATGCCGACGCAGCAGCCAAGCACTCGCTTGCACACTTTGAGGAGTACAGCTACAAGGACGAGGTGCCCGAGTGGAACGACGAGGGCACAAAGATGAACGAGGAGATGGTGCTCATTTCGCAGGATGCCAAGGAGGTGCAGCAGATTATGAGCACATACGTGGGCATTGTGCGCACCAACCTGCGCCTTAAACGTGCCTGGAACCGCCTCGACCTCCTGTACGAGGAGACCGAGGAACTCTTCAAGCAGAGCGTTGTTAGCCGCGAGCTTTGCGAGCTGCGCAACATCATCAACGTAGGCTACCTCATCATGCGCCAGGCAATGGAACGCAAGGAGAGCCGCGGCCTGCACTACAACATCGACTATCCCAAACAGGAAAGCGAAAAGTAAAAAACCCGATATACAATAACAGAGCAAGTACCCACGCGTGCTTGGATAATGATTGAAATGAGTTTCAACGACTACTGGAAAGAAAAAGCCAACAAACGGCGCAAGGCGTGGGCGGCGGCCGCCAGGCGTTTTGCCGATAAGCATGCGCAGTTGGAGGAGATACGCCAGAAGGTGTATCTCCCCTTGGACTACGACTGCAGATTCAGTTTTGAAGACTACAAGGCAGCCCACTTTGTGGAGCAGAACCCTATTGCCGTGTGGGAACAGATGCAGTTCCATTTCTCGGAAAACGGTCTGCGCAATGCTATGGCTGCCGAAGGGGCCGACCTCTCTAACTTGGCGATGCAAGTGAGCAAGAAATCAATTGTGGGTGTGGAGGCTCCGTGTCCCCAAATAAGGGTATATGAAATCTGTACCGATATGGAGACCGTGCGTCTTATCTATGGCGGTGTAACGATGACCATCAAGCGATACAGCAAGGAGGGTATGCCTTTTGGCTACTACGAACTGAACCCTTGCGAGCAACTGACTAAAGCCGCAATGATGATGCAAGAGACCGATTTTAATATGCTTAACGTGGCAACGTTGCTTATGGAGATGGATGCCACATGGAAACTTCGCAATGAAGAGTTCAACTACTATGCCAAGAAACTGCGCTTGCGCACGATGGAGACAACTGTTGCCGACGACAATATCGAGCTCACCCTTTGGGACGACAATAAACTGGCAAAGAAAATCGAGGAGTACATTGCAAAAGGCTATACTATAAACCAGGTGATTGACCAAGTGTTGCGCCCTTATAAAACAGCGGTAAAGAAGTATTTTTCTATCGCCACTGAAC
>JAZQZM010000100.1:0-6181 GCA_045634085.1 Bacteroidaceae bacterium | reverse complement strand
ACAGGAACTGAGGAAGTATATCCACTACTACAATAATGATAGAATTAAACTGAGACTAAAAGGAAAGAGCCCGGTGCAATACCGAACTCTTTACCAATAAACTTTTTTAATTAATCCGTCCAACTTTTTGGGGTCAGATCACATTGGTTGAGCCTTTTTATTTGTACACAATAAAGAGAAGCAGAAGAAGGCACATCCAAACGAAGTATGGCATCTGTGGGTCAGTTGCGATATTATCTCCTAAAGAAAGCATAACGGCATCCATTCCAGATGCCGTTCTTGTTATATCATTACAATACTTACCAAATACAGCAATGCCCTGCTTAGCACTGCACTCCGCTACCCAGATTAGGCAGATTGACCTGCTCGAACTTATATCCGAGACGCTTAAGTTCAATGGCAGCACCAATGCGGAACATCACCTTTGTAGCACGTGCATACACATGGAATGCCATTGGTGACTGAGGCTCGATGTTCTCACGGCGGATAAGCGTAAGAGTTGTCTCGCCAAGGCGACGCATCATCTGCTCAATGTTCTTCGCCTCCTGCGATTCAAGATGAAAGCCAAGCACCTTCTGCACAATATTCTCATCCATATCATCAAAACCAGCAGGGCCATACAATGACTTGTACTCGTCCTTGCAGTGCGCAGCCCAGTCCTCATCCCACTGATGTGCAATTGCCATACCTACATAACCTGCCCACGCAATTGCAACCGTAGGATAATCGGCAATGTTGGGAACAGCATCGGCAACATACTCAGGTGCAATATCGTGCCAACGGGCATCAATATCCTCTGTCGAGAGCAATGTACCCTCAAGTGCCTTGTACTGTGTACACAATTTAAGAAGCTCGTTCATTATACGGCTCTCAAAACTTTCAAGATATACTTTATTTACCATACTTATTCTCTGTTTTTAGTGGCTACCGCACTCGTGATGACTGCATGCCTCGCCATTGTCGCACACATTGCCGGCAAGATAAGCCTTCACAAGTTCATCTACATTGCCGCTACAGCCACGTATCACCTTTATCTCGTTACTCTCAAGCACATTCTTTGCACCCTCACCCATATTGCCGGCAAGCATCACCTGCACACCAATGCGGTGAAGTACAAGTGCAATACCCGACTTGCATCCGCATCCCTGGGGCGAAGGCAGAATCTCCTTCAACGTTACCTCACTGCCGTTGACAGTGAATATCGTATAGTGGTCACAATGACCGAAATGGCTGTCTACCACACCATTTCTTGTTGGAACTGCTATTTTCATAATCAATCAATTATCTTCTTTTGTCTCAAAACCAGAAAAATCTTCTCGGTCATCCCCTTCTTTGCAAGCACGAACACATTATCGAGTACACCAATAGAGAGCATATACTCATCATCGGCCCCTTTTACTTTACACATCGAAAAAACAGCATAATCTTCAAAAAGAGTCATTTTCTCGACCATAGCACGCAACATATCACCTGCTTCAATCCTTGACATAGCAGCACCGGGAATCGCCGCCAAAGAGTAACTATCGTTTCTCAATGCGTAGGTCACACATGCAGCAACCTCATCAACATGATGCTGCTTGCCCGGCACAAAGTGCATACACAATGAGACTACCACAGCCACGGCCAGAAGCAGAGATATTACCGGTTTCGCCATTGTCAGTACTTTTCGTATGAGACAACCTTGTCAAATTCCTTGCGAACCTTCTTGCGCTTGGGCTTTAAGGTGTAGCCAAGCGAAACAATAAGCATAAGACGCCTGTTCTGAGGTATGCCAACGAGCTCCTTGATTTTCTTCTCGTCGAACCAGCCCAGGATGCAACTGCCAACACCCTCATCCTCGGCAGCAAGAGTAATATAAGATGCAGCTATTCCCAAATCCATTATCGGGAAATCCTTGTCCTTAATATTGCAACCGAGCCTTGAAGTTATATTGGTAGGTTCAAGCGTTATAAGCACCAATGCTGGCGAATCCTTGACAAATCTATTGAGTCCAATGCTTGATGTGGCCTTGGCAACATCAAGCAGCAGCGGAGGTTCTGTCACAACAGTAAAATGCCATGGCTGGCCATTACATGCCGATGGAGCCAGACGCCCCGCTTCGAGTATGCGGTCAAGCACTTCACGTTCTATAGGCTTACCCGCTTCATATGCACGGTCACTCTGGCGCGCCTGTGCCAGTTCAAGAAAACTTTTCATCGCCTGGCAATTCTCGCAATGTATTTACCTATAATATCGAACTCGATGTTCACCTTTGTACCCACCTCAATTGTATGGAAGTTTGTATGCTCGTAGGTATACGGTATTATGGCTACCGAGAACGAGTCATCCGTGGGCTCACACACAGTAAGGCTCACACCGTTCACTGTTACCGAACCCTTGTCAACCGTAAGGTAACCCTTAGCAGCCATCTCATCATCCTTCCTGTAACGGAAAGTATAGTACCAGCTGCCATCCATATCCTTGATTGAAATACACTCAGCTGTCTCATCCACATGTCCCTGCACGATGTGTCCGTCAAGACGGCCGTTCATCATCATGCTGCGTTCAACATTCACTTTGTCGCCCACGTTGAGCAGTCCAATGTTAGAACGTTCAAGTGTCTCATGCATTGCTGTGACAGTATATTCATCACCGTTTATATCCACAACGGTAAGGCAGACGCCATTGTGCGCCACGCTTTGGTCAATCTTGAGTTCACCTGTAAAAGAGCACGAAAGTGTAAGATGCAAATTACCCTGCTCACGCACCACCCTGCGCACTACAGCAAACTCTTCAACTATTCCTGAAAACATATTAAACTATATTTTATATTCCTTCGCGAAGATACGAAATGTTTCCAACAAATACAAGTTGCCCACTACGGAACAAAACAGTGATAAGCAGTGGCATCCATGCCACAAAGCACGTTGCAATTACTAAAAATGCTTAAAAAAGCGAGTGAAACAAGCATTATGAAAGTTGCTTTGACTATCTTCGCATAGATAAGCAGGGAAAGCCCTTACCAGGGCGTAAAATACGGGATAAAAATGACAGACAAGAAAAAGAACGGGCAGGATATCGCTGCAGACATTATCGGCGGTGCAGCAGTTGCCCTCTCATATACCGACAAGGAGATTCTCGACAAACTTCCCAAGGAACAGGCGCAGGAGTTCATAGAGATGCGCAATAGAGTTCTTGCAAAAATGGAGAACAGTACAAGAGAATACAACATCGGCAGCATGGATGACGAAGAGACATCGCTTGCTGCCGAAGATGAAGTTTTATACGAATAACGTTTCGGGGCCTTGTTTTCTGTGGAATCAGCGTTTGCGTGCGGTAATGTGGAAGCAAGCCTGTTTCACCTCATGTTTCACATAACAGCGACCGTTTTTCTTGAGGTCGCGCAACACCTCACCCAGCACGGCAACAAGGTCGGCCTCACGCGCATCGGGCGCATTCTCATCATGCTTCACAAAACGTTTGTACGAAATGTCGAACGTAGTTCCATAACAGTGTACCGAACGCGACGAAGCATTGACATTCCTTTTTGAAAGACTCTTGACATCGGCATCGGTCCTGAGCACCGAAGTTACCACAATACTGTGAGCCGAGATATGCTTTCTACGCAGTGAATCCTGAAAATTCACACCAATCTCATGCAACAGGTCGGCAGCATCCTTTACAAGATAAGGAGTCGAGTGCGTCAAGTGGTCTACCACATAAGGTTCCGGGCCCCAAAAGCCCATATTGGCACATATAAGGTGCAGTTTGCGCGAAGCCTTTGGAATATCCTTGCGCGATGCAAGCGGTTTTATACCTATCTGCTGTGCCGCAGCCAAATGAGTGTCATTGAGATCATTGAATTCGCGTTTACGGTTCCAATAGATTATCTTGTTGGGTTTTCCCACAAAACCATCTTTCTTCACCTCTACAGTGCGTGTTCCGGCATCAGCCGTCACCTCCTCATCACCGCCAAATCCGATACATGCGCCAACTATAATCAGCGCTATCACTAAAATCATTATAAATCCACTTACCACAGAGAAGAGAATCGCCACTCCTGCTCCAACGAGGATTTTCAGTTCCAATTTATCCATAGTAATGCAAAAATAATAAAAAAAACAACCGGGTATTAATGTATCAGTAGGATTTTATTGCTACATTTGTAAAAATTAGGCATATTTTCAAAACCAATTTACATGAAAAGACTACTGATTCTATTTTCGTGCTTCATGGCCGGAATCTTCAGTGCCTCGGCACAGGGATTCCCCACTATAAGCACCGACGATGAGACCAAGTGGTATCTCATCCAGTTCATGAACGGAGGAAATGCTCTCACTGCCGAGAACTCCGGATCGCAGATTACAACTGCAGCCGCCATGGGTAGCGATGCACAGTTGTGGAAGATTACAGGTGATGGCACCAATGGTTACACATTCACCAACAAAAAGGGCTATACCCTTTACGTTAATTCAGCGGCAAAGAACCAGATGGTACATGCCAATGCAACAGCAAACGGTGTGAGCCAGTTCTTCATCAATGCCACAGGCAACAGCAGCTACAGTGGTGGTTATGAAATCCAGCCAAAGGGCAACACTGGCATCTCCATGAACCTATGGGGTGGTCCTGCAGAGAACCGCGGTGTAGGTCTTTGGGACAAGAACGACCAGAACAACCCTGTTCAGTTTGTCGAAGCTACAGCATTTGAGAACATGGGCAAGATTTCAATCATTCCACAGCCATTGAACATGACTGTTGGCGAAGGAACAATTGACTTCACCAAGTTTACAGCCATTGCCTACAAGGGCGAGCAGATGAAGGAGCATGTTGAGGCATTCGCTGCACAGTTGAATACATCGGCCGGCATCAACCTTGAGGTAAAAGAGGCTGCCGAGACAGCTGCCGACGGCGAAATATGGTTTGGAGCAGACACTACCCTGCCAGCCGAGGGTTACACCTTGACTACAAGCGAGAATCAAATTGTCATCAAGGCATCGGAATTCGGCGGTCACCTCTACGGTTTGCAGACACTCATGCAGTTGCTCCCACGCGAGTTCTTCGCAAACGAGCGCAAAGAGAATGTAGAGTGGACAATCCCCGCAGTTGAAATCAACGACCAGCCATTGTTGGGTCACCGTGGCTACATGCTCGACATTGCACGCCACTTCTTCAATAAGGACGAGGTTAAGAAGGTACTCGACATCATGGTTCTCTACAAGATGAACCGTTTCCACTGGCACCTTACCGACGACCAGGGCTGGCGCGTGGAAATTCCCGAATATCCAAAGTTGACTGAGGTTGGTGCTATCCGCAAGGCTTCATTCAGCAATGCCGACGGACAGAACTTCTATGACGACACAGAGTATGGCCGTGGCATGTTCTACACATTGGACGAACTCAAGGAGATTGTTGACTATGCAAAGGCACGCAACATCGAGATTATCCCCGAGATTGACCTCCCCGGTCACATGGTAGCTGCGGTAGCTTCATATCCCGAGTTCAGCTGCGACCCAACAAAGGAGTATGAGGTTCGCGTTGACGGCGGTATCTCACACGATGTATTGAACATAGGTAACGAAGAGGTTATCACATTCCTCAAGTGCGTTCTTGGCCACATTGCCGAGACATTCCCATATGACTACGTACACATCGGTGGCGACGAGTGCCCAACAGAGCAGTGGGCAAAGAACGAGCAATGCCTTGCGCTTGTACAGAAACTTGGCCTTGCCGGCGTGCACCAGTTGCAGTCTTGGTTGGTTGAGGAACTCGGAATCTTCCTCAAGGACAACTACAACAAGGACATCATCGTTTGGGACGAGTTGCTCAAAAACTGGAACGACAACAACAAGACAAAGCCTATTATCATGGCATGGAACAGCCTTAACTATAGCAGTGAAGCCGCTAAGAGAGGTATGAAGTCAATCATCGTTCCTTACAGCCACCTCTATCTCGACTTCCAGCAGGCACAGGATGCCGACCGTCCTGTTGATGAGCCATACAACGGAGGTTGGGGCGTGAACACTCTCGACGAGATTTACAGCCTTAACCCACTGGGCGCACTTGGCGGCAAGGAGGAGTTTGCTTTGGGTGTACAGGGTAACATGTGGACCGAGACAACAAACGACATTGACGAGGTTGAATACCAGTTGCTCCCACGTATGTTCGCGCTTGCCGAGATTGGTTGGTTGCCAACAAGCAAGAA
>JAZQZM010000099.1:0-80669 GCA_045634085.1 Bacteroidaceae bacterium | reverse complement strand
TTATCAATGTCTTTCGGTTGCTTTCAGGGTATTTTACCCAGTTAAAAGTGGAGCTAGAGGGAGTCGAACCCTCGTCCAAACAGGGAAACCATATGCTTTCTACACGCTTAGTCATCGGTAGGGTTTTCGAGCACAGGCAAGACCGCGACCACCAACCTGCGCCTTATCCTCTAAAATGTCGCCGTTGTATCGAGGCCTGCAACGGTTAGTTCCGATTTGCCTGCACCACCATATCAGATTGCTTCGGAACAACAGCCTCTGGGTGATGTCTTGTCCCCGCACCTGGTGCAGGGATTAAGCTAATCTACTGTACTTCGATTAAGCAGCAAGAGCGTAATTGTTATTGCCAGATAATTCTTTGCGGGCTCAGATTATAGTGCGAACCAACGAGGCACTGCGTGCTTACATACCTTTTCTACCCGCTGTCAAATCCAGATAGCCCCAGTTGTAAGAGACTGCAAAGTTATGGGCATTTTTTATTTTTTGCAACAGCTTTAATACTTTTTATTGTTTTTCAAATATATATACATGTAAAAAATGTAATTTTGCAGGACTTTACTGTTTGTATAATCATCAGGTTCAAAGATAACGGTTTTATGACGCACGTCGAAATATGGTTTATGGCATTGGCTCTTGCAATGGACTGCTTTGCGGTTTCCATTGCAAGCGGTATTGTGTTCAAGCGGTTCATGCCAAAGCAGATGCTTGCAATGGTGTTGCTCTTCGGTCTCTTCCAGGCGTTGAATCCGCTTCTGGGGTGGGCCGGTGCCGAGTTGTTCCGTGAACTCATTGAGAGCTTCGACCATTGGATAGCCTTTGGTATACTTGCCTTTCTTGGCGTGCGCATGATTATGGATGCCTTCAAGAAAGAGGAGGAGAAACGCTTCAACCCCCGTAGCATGAAGGTGATATTCACCCTGGCCATTGCAACAAGTATCGATGCTTTTGCTGTAGGAATCTCATTCTCTTGCATGGGATATGACTCTTTGCCGTCGCTTGCCTATCCGCTGGTTGCGATAGGTGTGGTATCGTCGTTGATGACTGCACTGGGTCTTGCTTTGGGGCTCAATTTCGGCAAGGCATTTGCCGAACGCCTGCGTGCCGAACTTTGGGGTGGAATAATCCTGTTGCTCATCGGAGTCAGAGTGCTTTTTGAGCACTTGACGGCATAAGTAGGGGAACTCATCCGATTTTGCCTTTTTGCAGCATCAAGGCGCCAAGCGAATACTTCTTAAAAGTACTGTGATGGCATGTGTGCGGTCGTGCGCCTTGTCAAAGGCATCGTAGCGTGGCAGAATTTCAGTTTCGATATACTCTATCAGTTCTGCCGTGAGGTTGAATCTGCTTGCCATTTTTGTGTGAAATAAAAATCAGGGAGCAACGTTGACGTTGCTCCCTGATTGGTTATAGCGTTTTCTTATCGTGCGTAGTTGATTGCGCGTGTCTCGCGGATTACGGTAATCTTCACCTGGCCGGGATAGGTCATCTCGTCCTGGATCTTCTTTGCAATCTCGCCCGACAGGAGCTCGGTCTGCTTGTCGTCAATCTTGTCGGCGCCAACGATTACGCGCAGTTCACGGCCTGCCTGGATAGCGTAGGTCTTTGTAACGCCGGGGTAAGACATTGCAAGCTGCTCAAGGTCGTGCAGACGCTTGATGTATGCCTCTACAATTTCGCGGCGTGCGCCCGGGCGTGCACCAGAGATGGCGTCACATACCTGAACGATGGGGGCGATGAGGCTTGTCATCTCCACCTCGTCGTGGTGAGCACCGATGGCATTGCAGATATCGGGTTTCTCCTTGTATTTCTCGGCAATCTTCATACCATACTCTGCGTGTGGCAACTCGGTCTCCTCATCGGGCACCTTACCTATATCGTGCAACAATCCGGCGCGTTTTGCCTTCTTGGGGTTAAGACCAAGCTCTGCAGCCATCACGGCGCAAAGGTTCGCAGTCTCGCGTGCGTGCTGCAACAGGTTCTGGCCGTATGATGAACGGTATTTCATCTTACCGATGATGCGTATGAGCTCGGGGTGCATACCGTGGATACCAAGGTCAATGGTAGTGCGCTTACCGGTCTCGATGATTTCCTCCTCAATCTGCTTCTTGACCTTTGCAACAACCTCCTCAATACGTGCGGGGTGGATGCGGCCGTCGGCAACAAGTTGGTGCAGTGCCAGACGGGCAATCTCGCGACGTACGGGGTCGAATGCGCTGAGTACGATAGCCTCGGGAGTGTCGTCAACTACAATCTCGACACCGGTTGCTGCTTCAAGTGCGCGGATGTTACGTCCTTCGCGGCCGATGATGCGTCCCTTCATCTCGTCATTGTCGATGTGGAACACTGTAACCGAGTTCTCGATTGCTGTCTCGGTGGCAACACGCTGGATTGTCTGGATGACAATCTTCTTCGCCTCTTTGTTGGCTGTCATCTTTGCATCGTCGATGATGTCGTTGATGTATGATGCGGCCTGTGACTTTGCCTCCTCCTTGAGTGACTCGACAAGGCGTTCCTTTGCCTCCTCGGCCGAGAGACCGCTGATAGCCTCAAGCTTCTCGCGTTCCTGTGCGTGGAGCTTGTCTAGTTCTTCCTGCTTGCGTTCAAGCACGCCTTTCTGTGCCTCAACGTTCTCCTTTATTGCGTCGAGTTCGTTCTTACGGCGCTGGAGGTCTTCGGTGCGCTGGTTCAGCTGTGTCTCACGCTGTTTCAGGTGATGCTCGGTCTGCTGAATCTTGCTGTTACGCTGTGAAATCTCTTTCTCAAGCTCGGCCTTCTTGTTAAGGAACTTCTCCTTGACTTCAAGAAGTTTGTTCTTCTTGATCACCTCGGCCTCCTTGTGTGCATCGTCGATGATGCGCTGGCGTTTAGCCTTCAGTCCGAACTTGTTTATCAGAAACTGGCTTACGAAACCTATAAGGGCTCCTGCAGCCAAACCAATGATTAATGCTGTAATGAAATCCATAAGTTATAAGTTAAAATATATAATAAAACGCATCGCCACACCATGGCTCCGGCACTGTACGTGCGGTCCAATGAATGCTGCAATGCGTGAAACTGCGATCCAGAAACAGGAATTATTTCTTCTCCAAAGTGCCGTCAATGAGACGTGCAAGCTCGTTTATCTTGTGCAATACCTCGGCCGAGCCAACCTCGTCGCGTTGTGTTGCCAACTCATAGGCGATGTCAAGTGCAACCATAGTAACTACTCTTGTGCCGCCTTCGCCGCCCCAAAAGTTCTTATATGTTGACAATTTTTCCTCAACAATACGTCCCGCCTTGCGGTAGTAGGGTTCCTCGCTTGCCTTTACGGTAAGCGGATATGACGTTCCGTCTATAATGATGTTTATTCCCAGTTCTCTATCTTCCATTTGCATAGCCTCCCTTTTACTGTTTATTTCTTAAGCGACTCGATGCAACGGTCGATTTCACGCACCAGCTTCGATATTCTCTCTTTTGTCTCGTCGACACCTTCTGCCGTGAGTGAGATTACCTTGGCCTGTTTAAGATTGTTGTAACTGCTTTCGAGTGCCGAACAGCGCAACTGCAGTTCCTTGAGAGTGTTCTCTTTTTCCTCAAGGACACGTGACAGTTCGCGGTTGGTCTCCTGCATGCGCTTGTATTCATATACAAGGCGGTGGAGCTTCTCCTCAAATGCTGTCATTAATGTTCTGTCCTTCCCGGTCATGTTACAACGTATTTTGTCGTAAATATTGCAGTATATCTACGATTTCTCGCAAATTTAGAAGAATTTTTGCAAAATGTAAAAGAATTGGCATTTTTTTTGTTGCAAGGCGCTTTTTTTGTGTTTTCTCACTGCTGTTGTGGCAAATGAGCACCATTTTTGTCGTTTTGATATCTGAATTTGTAAAAACACATTTGGGAGACGCCGCGGCGTCTCCCAAATGTGAATAGGGTATCGGTCACCCGATAGTGGACTGGTAATGTAATGCACCCATCTTCTTGTCATTGTACAATCTCATCCTTGCCAAGTATCTCAAAATGTATCATGACAACTCTGTCCTTGGATATGTAATTGCAAAGAACGGGTTGGTTGATGAAGTGCGGTAATGTCAGGCTTCTCCACAGGCTCTGTTCGTGCTGGTTGGCGGTCTTGCAGAATATTGCCCTGCTGCTGTATCCGCCGACAATGGCTGTTGCCGACAGTCCTGTGAACACTTCGGAAAGCCTGTCCATTGCGGGCAGGAATTCCTGAGGATTGTTGTGCACGTCATCAACGTAGTCATATTTCACAGTCCCGGTTATGTGGTTGTATATGGAGAAATCCTTGATGGCATTTTCCAACGTAAGGCACAACTCCTTCTTGAGTCTTCTCTTGAAGTCGGTTATGGCTTCTTCACCAATCTCGTACTCTTTTGTGGTGAATAGTTCATACAACCACAGTTCCTTGGTTATTTCATTGATGTTATTGATGAAATATGTATCAAGCTTCAGGTTTGATATGAGGCTCATGAAAGGTCTTCTGGCAAGAGGTTTCATCGCTGGCAGTTTTATCTCTTCCTTGTACCATCCGTTGAGATTGGCGATGTATGAACGCATGCTGTACAGTTTTGTACGCAAGTTCTTTGAGAGTTTCCATATTGAGTCAATCATCTCTCCTGCAATGTGCATCTTCAGTGGAATCTCTTTCATCTCCTCCTGTAATCCGGCAATCGTTGTTGCAAGATTGGTTATGCGTTCCTTGTAATCCCTGTCGGCCTCGGTTCTCTCTTTCTTCATGCGGTACATGGCTATCAGGTTTTTGATTATGCTTATCAAAGATACAGGACAACCAATTCCGCCAAGTATGTAGCACAGTACAGCTATTACCGGGAAGATGATTCCAAGCAACAGCAGTGCCAATACATATACTACCAAAATTACGGCAGATATTATAAGGCGTATCTTGATTTTTGAAAGGTTCAGGTCGAGATTTCCAATTGTTTCTTCCCTCTCGGCGCTGAGGAGTCTTTTCTTCTCCTCGAGCATGTTTATCTCGCGTTGCAGCCTGTTTATGCTTCCGTTCTTGATGCATGTTCTTGCGCTGTTGTCGCCAAGGCTTTCAAAGAGTGTGTAATATTGAAGCGTCTTTTGGTTCAGCTCGGACTTCATGCGGCCCAATGCGACTTTTGCTTCGCCAATGAGGTTGCGGAGTATTGCTGTACGTATCTCCACATTGCTTTCATCGAAAATCACACTGGTCTTGCCAATGGTACCTACAACTACAAGCTCGGCCTCGCTTATCTCTGTGATAATGCATGCGTTGTTGAGCAGCTCGGGGTCGCTTATGTATGAATAAGGGATATAACAGTATCCTTTGTCGCCGAATGACCTGCCCCATGAGTTGCGCACAATGAATATCTCCTTTTCATCGCTGTAACCGCAAATGACCATGGCGTGGTTACCGTGTTTCTCCATCTGTTTCTCGTCGCTTGACGGGAGTGGAATGAAACCGGCTTGGGGCTTGAACGATTCAAAAATCTTGATTGATATCAAAACAGGGTAACCTTCGGCAAGAGCCGATTTCAAGTCTTTGATATCTTTCTTTACGTTCAGCGCCTTCTTTATTTTTCTTGAATTGGCTTCGGCGTACGCTTCCTCACTGGGCCTGATACTGCAGCTGTCGCAGCGGTATTTACATAGTTCCTCGGTGCAGACACCCTCTTGGGTCATTGACTCAATGTTGTGGTACAAAGAACTGCCCGAGTCGCTGTCGGTCTCATTCTTTTTGGCTCTGGCATTGTAATACAGGAAGTATTCGCTTAAGTCAATGTCCTCGTTCTTGTTCTTCTTGTGTATGTGTTCGTATATACTCAATGTCGCGAAAGAAGCGCAGGAACCCAGGTTGCCCTGGTCCTTGATTTGCGTGAACTGATGACGCAGGTCTACTTCTTTTGTATTGTTCTGCTTGGGCTCATAATCCTCGGCAAGCGGCTCCTCGTCAACGTTGTTCTGGAGTTTGTATATCTTCCCCTGGAAAAGGAAACCCTCTTCGGTCAGTACCTTCTGGCTCTCCTGAATCTCAACACTCTGCTTTTGCAGGCTGTTCAGTTGCTCCTCCTTATTACGGATGTAGTTGATTTTGTCCTTGACTGAATTCTTGAGTCCTTTTATCCCGGCAAGATGCTCGGCTGCAGATGTTACCGGCGTCTCTTTGTCGGGTGACAGGACCGCATAATTTTCCAGTGGGTCCGGGTCGGTCCACTCATCGTTCTCCGCGGCATTTTCATCGGTCGCTTCGGGGGCAACCACCTCTTCAAGCAACTTGTTGTTGTATGAGGTGAACAGGTCTATCATCTCAATTTCACAATCGTCAAGCACTAGCTGCTCGAGATTGAATATGTTGCCTTTCAGGCGTTCGTCATCTTCGCCCAACAATTGTGCCAGTACGCAACATTTCTCGGGCAAAGAAAGGTTTTGCGAATCAGTATCCTTGTCTTCGTTCTTTTTGTCATCAATGAACGATTGGAATTCATTTGTCAGTTTTTCGATTTCCTCTTTCCATATTTTCCCGAATTCGGATATGATTTCCTCGTTATTGACGTTCAAGGCCAACTTGGGCTTTACGAATTGGTCGTACAGGTTCGAGAAGATATTGACTTTACCACTCAGCAGTTTCTCAGCAATCTTTGAGACTTTGTTGATGTCGACCTCTTCCTGGTTGACACGTTCGCGTTTAAGGATAGCACAGTATGCCTTATGCAACAGATATTCAATGAAATAGTATTTGTCAAAGCTAAGAACCGACAGACCTATTGAGTGAATCTGGTGCGGGTCTTCGGGGGATATTGGAGTATTCTGGAATATGCTGCCATAGCTGTATGTCGTCAGCAATGCATATTCGCCGAATATCCTGCCGAACAGTTCTTCGTTCAGGTCAAGGGAGATGCCTGCAGAATTGCAGTTCTGCATGCTGATGAGATGCGAAATGCAGGTGTACTCCCTTTTCATTTCAAGGAACCTGTCAAGCGATTCCTTTGCCGTATCCTTGTACTGCTGCATCTTCAATGCATCGTTCTCCCCTTGGTTGAACAGGAATGCCAGGTCGGGTGAGAGCATGACAATGTCTACCTTCACTCTGCCATTCAGCGGTTCTATGGCGTCGAGGAAAGAGTTTACACAGTTTGCCCATTTGGCTTCATACAAAGGTGCGTAGATGCAGATGTGCAGTGAGTTGGAACCGGCCTGTGTGTTAATGTTTACGGTCGTTGTGTGCTGTCGGGCAAAGAAAGCTGAAAGGTACTGCTCCTTGCCTTCTGCCGGAATATTGTATTCGGCATGCTTGTTGAATACAATGTCTACACTTCCTTCAATGCCGGACTGGAAAGTCTTGTTGTCCTCAAGGTCACGTTCGGCAACAAGGAAATCGGCACTGCCGTCTCCGTTTTCAATGTAAAGCAATGCACCGAAAAAATCTGATATATTACCGTCCTCGTATTTGAGTATGTAGCGGTATATATTTGAAAGCATATGCTCGGCATTTCTGCCGAGCATAATGTGTTTGGTATGTATCATGCCTAATTACATTTTTCTGACATATTCAAGTTCCTGAGTAATCAGTGTGCGGATATTCTCATTGCCTCTTGCTGTTATCTCAGTTCTTGTCATGTTAATTTGTGAGTATTTGTCAAGATAATTTGCCTTGGCATCAACTATTAGCTGGTTTACAGCCTCTTCGCCGTTTACTCTGAGATAATCCTCAAAATATCCGGTGAACTCCTTTGCGATGGTTGCTCTGTACTGCTTGAACTGGCTGTACGCATCATCACGATATTGACCTATGGTAATCCAATTGTCAAAGAGAGGGTCGCCGAGCTCATTGCTCTTGAGGCTGTACTCTCCATTCTCATTCTTGATGAGGCCGAAGATGAATCCCTTTACCCACATGTCAAGTATCTCCTCGGTGGTATTGGTCTTCTGTGGCTCAATTTCAAAATTTTCGCGTATCATGCGTGTCTCCCAATGTGCATCAATGAAATGCTTGATGTTTGAACGTTCGCATGCTGCCTTGCATCGGCCAAGGCAGGTCAATGTGTAGGCTGGAACAACACCAAGCTGGCGGTAGATGATAATCTTGTCATTTACACCTGTTGATGAATAATCGATGCTTACGATACCTTGTGTGGCGTTTTCTATTGTCTTCTCCTTGAACAGACGGCTGGTTCCGATGTTAGGGACACCGATATAATAGAAGTCCTCATACTTCATCTGAGGGATATACTGTCCGTAGTTCACGTCAAGGAGTGGAGAAGACTTCTGGATACCCTTACTTATGATTTTGTTCAAGGTCTCTTCGTCCATCTTGTCAATGACATCGTCGATGGTTGTTCCGGCAAGGTTCTTGCAGCTTGGCAAAGTGCTTGTGTATGCTGCAAGTTTGTTCATTGCAATGGCTGCATCCTGGCCGTAGAGTGAATATATGGCATCGCCGCCAATGCTTCTTGCGAACGAATTGATCTGAATCTCTTCAGGAGCAACTCTTATGTTCTTTGCCTCTTCTATTGCAAGGTCAATCTGGAATGTGCGGATTACTTTGCCGATGTTGTTTGTGATTGTAGCAAGTTCCTTGGTCAACTGTGTGTTCACATTTTTCAATGTGGTGCTGATGTCGTTGATTTTCTCTGTCTCAGTGAGCAGCATGTTCAGTATTGCATTGAACACCTTGATGGCTGCCTGACGGCGTGTGATTTCATTCTCGTTGATGCAGAAAGCTCTGGTTGCTTCAACTACTGCAGTGCAACGTGCCTCTGTCTCGGAACTAGTTCTGAAGATGAACGGTCTCTTCATATACTCCTTCAGGTCGGCTATGGCTGTGTCAAGCTCTGCTTTCAGGATTGGTTTCTTATTGAAGTACTGATTGTACTCCTCTTCCATCTCGCCCTTGAAGATGTTTACTTGGGCAGTGATGCCACTTATAATGCTTTCTGTTGTGGAAAGACCGCATTCGTTGTTTATGTACTTCACAATGAGTTTGGTCAGCTCAGTGCGCACCCTTGTGATAAGTTCGTTTACCTTGCCGTCAACGTCCTGGTCCTTAGGCTTGTTCATCACAATGTTGTCATTCACTTCGCTATCAGGCTCCTGTTTGTTTGTGACTATCAGGTCATAGTTTGGAGTACAGTCAAGTATGAAGTCTATGACATGGTCATTGTTGTTGTTTTCGCGGATGTTCACCTCGGGTGAATCAATCCATGCGTTTACAATATTGTCTGTGTCCTCACAACTGTTGTGGAGTCTCTCAATGATGTGCTTGGCAGCCTTTATCTGGAATATTTTTGCCAGGTCGGAGCCTCTGTACTGGATTTCGCAGATACCAAGACCGCCAATCCAGGCTTTCTTGCCTTCAATGTCCATGGTGCCGGCTGAATATACCTTTTCAAGGTTATCGCCCACACTTGCTGTAGCATCGGACAAACCACCAGTAGAGGTGAGCAGTGCAAGACCAACCATTTCGGTCACTTCACTGATGTGGGTATAAGAGTCGTTCTTCTGGTTTATATTATCAATCAATATTACAGAACTGAACAGCGGACCATTGACGTTTGAGTTGGTACCGTTGATGTAGTTCAGAGTGATGGCTCTTGAATTGAAATCCATATGCATAGTGTAGTCTATCTCTCTTAGTGCTCCATATGCATTTGAATAGATGTTTGCCTTGCCTGCCTGAGCCTGAATCATGGCATCGAATATACCGGGAAGCACAGCGTAGCCTCTGAGTTTATATTGAGGGTATGCCTCTCTTATGTGGGATGCTATGTTTACAAATGTTCCGCTACCGGTTCCGCCCGATACAGAGAATACCAAGTGAATTTCCACCTCATTGCCTAAAGAGTGGTATTTCTCGTTGTCAATGTTTTGTGCGTTGGTAATATGCAGAAGCATCTGCTCTATCTTTGCTTTGACAGCCTGGAAGTTGAGGGTCAAAGCAAAGCGACCATTGGTTCTCACAGCTCCTGCGCCGTTCATCAATGAACCCAAGGCAAAAACGTTCTCTTGGGGAACCCATGAGAACTCTTCGGGCTGGCCGGTGTATATTGGACGGGCATTGTGTACAGTAATCGGCATCTGCTCATTCCTGTCCAATGAAATTTTCTCACCATTGTTGAGTGTGAGGCTTCTGTTGTAGTAATTGCCGTCGGTATCAATTCCTAGAAAACCTATCATTGGAGGCACTTCGCCATATGTGTCATGAAAAATCTTCTTTGTGTGGAGCAGTGAACTCATACCGGTTCCGCCCAAGCCAATAAAAAGGCTTCTTCTTATTCCTGTAGACATAGTTCTTTATTTTTATGGTTATTTTATTGTTATTTCTGTTATACCTTTGGTCTCAGTATTCGTTATCTTGCATACCTTGCCCAATGTAACGTTAGTGTAATCGGTCCTAAAAACGCCATTCGGCTTGACCACTCTTATCCTGATGCTTTTCTTGTCCTTGGGGAGCAACTCTATATCCTCGGTCCAGATAGCGTTTCCAATATACTTTATCTCTCCTTTGTAAACCTTCTCGAAGAAACCTTGTTCCTTTGGCTTGTTTGTGAGCACGACTTTCAGGTACTTGCCGTTTACATTCAGTGACTGCATGTAAGGTGCCGGTCCGACAATGGAGATTTTTTTTATTGCGAATTTCTTGAAATATATCGGTCTCAGAATCAGCAGCCATATGATGTTTGCAGCAATGAATGTTCCAAAAAATATTGTCAGCCATTTCAGCAACGGGTTCCATATCTCAACCTTTTCAATCTCAAATATCAGACGGTTGTCTTCATTTTCGATTGCAATCTCTTCTATGCTGTTGTTATTGCCATGTTCGCAAAGCAACCATTTGTGGTGCCCTTCCATGGCCTTTTCTCCAAGGATGAAGCCAAGTTCTAGTTCTGCAGTCTTCATTAAAGAACCGTCTTCGGCCTGATTGGTTACTGTAAAGCAGTTCTCCTCGGCAACCTCGCCGTTCACGTACAACTGGACGATATCAGTATCTATCTGCTCTTTATTGCCGTCTTTGCCTGGAGTGTAAAGCCCCATTGTGAAACTACACTTTTCGTCAATGGCGTCATCCATGAATACCAACTTCAGGCTCTTTGTGCTGGTAGGTGCTTCGTATTTTACCCACATGAAATCCTCGTAGTACTCAACGGTTCCCAATGAGTATGTAACCTCTTTGTCTCCACAGGAGGAGATGCCAAAGAGCATGATTGTTGCAGCCAGCAGGGTATATAACTTATTCAACATAGATCTTTACTTTTCGATGTGTGTTGTTTACTAATGTGATATCACACTCTGTATCTTCAAGGAGTACATTCTTGTACCCGTCTCCGTTCTTTGCCGATGCTTTGAGAACCACTCTTGCTCCGTCGTGCTTTATTCCGGGTTTCAGGATGTCTGCATTTTTTGCCTCGGGATTTACCTTTGGTGTGATTGACAACTGCATGTTGCCGTCAACCTCGGCTGTGCCAGTTCCGGAAATCAGGTTCCTCGGGTCTTCAATGCGGTAGTCAACCTTGTATCCTGGTCTTATTTCTCCTGTAGAACAGTTTAGCCGGAGAGAGAGCTTGCCCTCGGTATTGCGTACATTGTATTCTACGTTCCCGGTTGCAAGATTCAGCTCCTGTCGTTCGGTCTTCAGTACTATGTAATGTTCCTTTGGCTTGACCATTACGTAGCGGAAACTCTTGTCATTGTCTTCGGCCGGTGTGAACTCGAGTTTGACGGTAAACTGCTCGTCGTGTTCCAGAGCATGCTGTGCATCCTTGGCAATCTTGGGTGTGAGTGTGATGCTGCCTGTGCTTGCGTCAAACGGTACAGTCTCGTCTATCTCAAAGATTCCGTTACTCTTGGTCTTGCAATGTATTCTGAATCCCGGGGCTATCTTACCGTCACCAAGTGATACCTTGAACTTGTAGGTGAGTGCCTCTCCGTTGTCGGTCAATAGGTTGTAGTAATATGGCCCGTCGGTCAAAGTCAACTGGCGCACCTGGTCAATGGCCTCGATTTCGTCGACAAAGTTGAAACACAACGGGTCTACATGCTGTTCCAATGCAGCCTTACCAGTTTTTGCGTTTGCGGTAAGGGTTATGTAGTATGCGTGCACGTTCTTTTTCTCCTTGATTTCGCACCAACGTGATAACAGATTCTTCAGGGCTGCAAATTCGTTGCATCCACCGTCAGTCATTATCTTGACATAGTCGACAGTGCTGGCTGCAAAGACGTTGTCCACTGCATATTTGAGTGCGGTATATGTATTGGTATTGCCAACACTCTCTTCGGTTGTGACGATTCCCCTCATCCAGGCCATGAGCTCGCGCTTGCCCGCTTTGTCGGCTGGTGCACTAGTCACCTTGTATCCTTTGCCGTCAAGGTTCCCACGGAAAGCGATTATGCATATTTCGGTTCCGTTGTTCTCGGGGATACTTTCCATGTCCTTTATGATAATGTCCCTTACTCTGTCGTATATATTCGGATTGCCACCGTATCCAATCATGGACCTGGTGACATCCCAGATGTATGTATACCTCTCTTGAGGCGTAATATTGTCTTGTGCTGCAATGTTTATACTCCAGAATAGCAACAGCGTAAATGCTATAAGGCTTTTCATAACGGTTGTTTTTCTTCGTTTTAAAAAGGTTCTGTAAATGCCGGTAATGAACGCGGCGCTGAAAATGTCCTGTTCAATTTATGAGACATTTGCGCAAATATAAATACATAATCTAATTAATGCAAAAGTTTGTTAATGATTTTTTACCGCGTGTGAAACTGAATTTTTATTGTGAAATACAGGTTATAGAAATTCCTTTGATTGTGCTTTGGAATTTAAAAGAAATGTTTATTTTTGCGGTTAATCGTGAAAATGTGTTGCATTCGTAACAGTTCAAAAATTGTACGGTACTTTGTGGTTTTTGGGGTGTCTGTGTAACATTTTTGTAACAATTGCGTAATTGCGTTGTAATTATAATATGCAAATTTTGCAGTGGCTAAAAGGGGCGGACAGATTTGTTCCCCGCTAAGCGAAACCTTTATTTGACATTAATAATAAACTATTCATAAATTATGGACATTGTTTCATTTGTCTCGAGTTTGAGTGGAGTAGAACTTGCATATCTGTTTGTTGTGCTCTTCATGTTTACGCTTGCTATCATTGACCTTAATGTGGGTGTGAGCAACGATGCTGTAAACTTCTTGAGTGCGGCGGTTGGTTCCAAGGCTGCCAAGGTAAAGCATGTGCTTATTGTGGCAGCGTGTGGTGTTTTTATCGGTGCTGCATTCAGCAGCGGCATGATGGATGTGGCTCGTCACGGTATATTCACGCCGGGCTATTTTAGCTTTGAAAGCATCATGTGTGTATACCTTGCGGTGGTAATAAGCGATGTTTTCCTGCTCGACCTCTTCAACTCTCTTGGCCTGCCTACATCGACTACGGTGTCAATGGTGTTCGAGTTGCTTGGTGCGTCATTCATCACAGCCTTGCTGACATCGGGCAGGGACGGTCTTGAGATGCTGAACACAGACAAGGCTCTGGAAATCATCCTTTCGATATTCCTTTCGGTGGCCGTTGCCTTTATTTTCGGCCTCATTGTACAGTGGATTTCGCGCGTGATATTCACTTTCCATTATCGCAAGCATCTTGGTCGCAAGATTGGTCTATACGGCGGTTTTGCGGCAACATCAATCATATACTTCATGCTTGTGAAGGGTCTAAAGGGCAGTGCCCTTAAAGGATACCTGCCAGCCGAGGTTGCCGACTTCATGTTCAATGATACTTGGTTATTCCTCCTGTGCATGTTCGTTGTCCTTACATTACTTATGCAGGTTCTGCATTGGTGCAAGGTTAATGTCCTCAAGGTGGTTGTGCTCATGGGTACATTCTCGCTGGCGATGGCATTTGCGGGCAATGACCTTGTGAACTTCATTGGTGTGACACTTGCCGGCTTCGAGTCTTTCAATGATTTTACTGCAAATGGTGTAGGTGATGCCTCAAGCTTCATGATGGTGAAACTGAACCCGCAGGATATGGGAGGATTGCCATCGCAGACATCTGTATGGTTCCTTATCGGTGCCGGTGCAGTGATGGTATATTCGCTGTTTACCAGCAAGAAGGCACGCAAGGTGCTGCAGACTTCAATTGACCTCTCGAGCAAGCAGGACGATGGCAACGAGATGTTCGGTACCTCTCCAATTGCGCGTAACATGGTGCGTGCGGTGACAAAGGTTGTGGATGCCGTTACACGCCAGACACCTCAGGGTGTCAAGGAGTGGGTAGGCAAGCGTTTCACTCCGCTTGAGGAACGTGAGGACGTGGCGTTTGACCTTGTGCGTGCATCGGTAAACCTGGTGCTTGCCGGTCTGCTCATTGCATTGGGTACTTCATTGAAACTTCCCCTTTCAACAACATACGTTACATTCATGGTGGGTATGGGTTCTTCACTTGCCGACCGTGCATGGGGCCGTGAAAGTGCCGTATATCGTGTGACTGGTGTCGTTTCGGTTGTGGGCGGCTGGTTCATTACAGCCGGTGCGGCATTCATCATTGCCGGAATTGTTGCTACGGTAATGCATTTCGGCGGTCTTTGGGCTATGTTTGCGATGATTGCGCTTGTAATCTTCCTGCTTATACGCAGCCATGTTGTCTATAACAAGAAGAAGGAGACCGAGAAGGTTGACGAGAAGATGAATGTTGTGCTCAGGTCCGATGACAAGGAGGAGGTTTGGGAGAATCTCAAGGGCCATACAGCCGAGACTCTTACCCATGCACTCACATTCTCGGCCGAGACATATAAACTGCTGTTCGAATCATTCTCAAAGGACTCTTTGCGTCCAATGAAGAGTGCCTTGATAAAGGTGGTCGAGGAGAAGGCTCTCCTTAAGAAGGAACGCCGTGCCGAGACACGCGGTCTGCAGCGCATTGACCAGCAACTTGCGTTCGAACGCAGTACATGGTATCACCTGTGTACCAACAGTAGCCAGCAGATGTTGAATACGCTGACACGTATCGGCGAACCGATGAAGGAGCATGCCGACAACAGTTTCAGCCCGCTTTCAAAGCTTTATATCGAGGAGTTCTCGCCATATTGCCGTGATGTATACAATGTCCTCAAGGATATAAACGAGATTATAGCTTCGGGCGACTATTCGAAAGCCGAGGAGGTTTCAAGCCGCGCCAAGGATTTGAAACACACACTTGCGACATTGCGCAAGGAGCAGACAATGCGTCTGCACCAGAGTGAAGGCAGCCTGCGTATGGATTTCGTTTATTTGAACCTTATACAGGAGACTCATGAGTTGCTCAGTGAGGTACGTAACCTGTTGCGTGGTAGCAACAAGTATTTCGCAAGCCAGTCTACATCGGTTCCTGCCGAGGATGACATGAAACTCTGATGCTCTTTTGACAGTCAAATTGCCGGCGGAGGTGTTAATTATTTATAATGTAGCTCCCTGCCGGCAATTTTTTATTAATTTTACATTGAACAACCAATTAAAGGAATAGAACTACTATGAAATATATCGGACCTCATGTATCGGCAAGCGGTGGTGTGGAGAACGCGCCTCTTAATGCAACGGCTGTGGGTGCAAACGCATTCGCACTCTTTACAAAGAACCAGCGCCAGTGGGTGGCGGCTCCTCTCACAGCAAAGAGTATTGAACTTTTCAAGAAGAACTGCAGCGATGGTGGTTTCCAGCCCGAATTCATTTTGCCGCACGACAGTTATCTCATAAACCTTGGCAATCCCGATGAGGATGCCATACAGAAGTCGCGTGCGGCTTTTCTTGATGAGATGCAGCGTTGCGAGCAACTCGGACTCAAACTGCTGAACTTCCATCCCGGTAGCCACCTTAACAAGATATCGGTCGAGGAGTGTCTCGACCGCATTGCGGCAAACATCAATCTTGCCCTCTCAAGGACAAGCGGCGTTACCGCAGTTATTGAGAACACTGCAGGGCAGGGCAGTAATGTGGGCAACAGGCTCGAGGAGATACGCTACATAATCGACCGTGTCGAGGACAAGAGCCGTGTGGGTTTCTGCATTGATACCTGTCACTTCTACTCGGCGGGCTACGACATTGTGGGCGATTATGACGGTGCTTTCGGTGAGCTTGACCGTGTTGTGGGCCTTGAGTATCTCAAGGGCATTCATCTCAACGATACCAAGAAGCCACTCGGTTCGCATGTGGACCGTCACGACAGTGTGGGAATTGGTCTGCTGGGTATTGACTTCTTCAAACGCTTCATGAAAGACAGCCGTTTCGACAATATGCCTATTATCCTTGAGACTCCCGACGAGGAACGTTGGGCCCAGGAGATTGCCCT
The DNA here is from genome assembly GCA_045634085.1 of Bacteroidaceae bacterium. Classification (GTDB taxonomy): domain Bacteria; phylum Bacteroidota; class Bacteroidia; order Bacteroidales; family Bacteroidaceae; genus HGM04593. The sequence continues at coordinate 64,372 of JAZQZM010000099.1, read as the reverse complement.
GCTGCGCAGTTTCGAGTGATGATGTATTAATTTATTTGAATACACTCACTATGGCAAGGATACTGGTCGTTGATGACGAAATGGATATATGCGAGATTCTCAAGTTCAACCTTGAGAACAACGGCTATTCGGTAGATACCGCAAACTCGGGCGAGGAGGCATTGGCAATGCCTCTTGAAAAGTATGACCTTTTTCTGCTCGATGTGATGATGGACGATATGAGTGGTTTCTCTCTTGCAACCCAGATACGCAAGAACCAGGCATGCACGGCAACTCCAATTGTCTTCATTACAGCAAAGACCGGCGAGAACGATGTGCTGACAGGCTTCAATATCGGTGCCGACGATTATATATGCAAGCCGTTCCGCATCAGTGAGGTGCAGGCACGTGTGAAGGCTGTGCTCAGGCGCAGTGCAAAGTGTCTCTCTGACATGCCTGCAGCCGAGAACATTGTCTTTGGAGAGATTGTACTGAATCCCGAGACCAAGCGTACATGCATAGCCGGCGTGGATGTAGCTCTTACGAAAAAGGAATTCGAGGCGCTGTATATGCTCATGCGCAAACCCGGCAAGGTGTACTCGCGCGAGGAGATTCTGGCACGTGTGTGGCCCGACGACGTTAATGTGCTCGAACGCAGCATAGACGTGAATATGGCCCGCCTGCGCAAGAAACTGGGCGTCTATGCCAACAATATCGTATCGCGTAGCGGATATGGCTACTGTTTCGTGACCGAAATCAAGGAGAAGAATGACTAGGTTCATTACACGGTTCTTTCTGCCGGTGGTAGCATTGCTGTCGCTGCTCACCGCTACGTTTCTCTACTATCATAACGAGAAGGAGAAGAGTGTTGCCATAATGCATCAGCAGGAGGCTATGCGCAATATCAACGAGAGTGTCTATGACCTTGTGCGAATCAGGGGCGACAAGGAGTTCAACGACTCCTGCGCACTCTATCTGCAGCGTTATGTGTCGAACTACGACAAGCGCGGCCTGCGTGTGACCATAATAGGTGCATCAAACGGCGAGGTGCTTTTCGACTCATCCTTACCCGACAGTCTTACGGCAGCCAACCACGGCCGGCGTCCCGAGGTTCTCAAGGCGCTGCATGAGGGCTACGGATATGACGTGCGCCGTCTCTCATCATTGCTCAACGAGGAGTATTTCTATGTTGCCACATATATACCGGAGTTCAGTTTTGTGGTGCGCAGTTCACAGCCTTATGAATATGCCCTGCGTACCGAACGCACCGACGACCTTCTCTTTCTTGTGGCGGCTGGTGTGATAATAGTCGTTGTGCTGCTGCTTATTTACAGGATTATTGCACTTGCCGGCGGTGCCGAGTTCGCTACCCAGCAGCTTCTGCTCCACCTGCGCACGGCAAAGGAGGGTGTTGCCATCTTCGATTCAAAACGCCGCTTGGTATTCGCCAATCCGCTTTTCAGTGAATATGCCGACCTCATTTCCCCAATGCATCTTGCACGTGTAGAGGAGATTCTTCAGCAACCTGAATTTGCAAGGATAAGACGCTTTATTGAGAGTGGAGGCTACCTGAACAATGTGCGCGAGACAATGCTTGCCGAGAAGGTCGAAGTCTCGGGCCGAGTATTCGAACTGCGCTGTGTACTCTTCCGCGACAAGGGATTCGAGATATCAATCAACGACGTCACTGCGGCCGAGGAGCAGTCACGCATGAAAAGGCAACTCACACAGAATATTGCCCATGAGTTCAAGACACCTGTGTGCAGCATACAGGGTTATCTTGAGACCATAATGCAGAACTACCCGGGCAACCTTACCGATGAACAGCTGATGCATTTCCTCAGCCGTTGCCACAGCCAGAGCAACAGGCTCAACGCCCTTGTACAGGATATCTCCCAATTGAACGAGATGAGTGGTGCAGTGCAGCGCGTGAACAGGGAACAGGTAAACCTTTCGCAACTTGTAGCGAACCTGCTTCAGGAGGTCAACGAGAAGATGGCTGCGCTTGACATGAGTGTGGAGAATACACTGCCGCATACATTGATGATAAATGCCGATCCCTCGATGCTCTATTCGATATTCCGCAACCTCATGGACAACGCCATGGCGTATGCCGGAAACGGTTCGGTGGTGAGGATTGCCTGCATCCGCAGCGATGAACAGTTCCACTATTTCACCTTTTCCGATAATGGTGCCGGCGTGCCCGATGAGCATCTGCAACGCATCTTCGAACGCTTCTACCGTGTCGACAAGGGACGTAGCCGCAAACTGGGCGGTACCGGTCTCGGACTCGCCATAGTGAAGAATGCCGTTGTACTGCACGGCGGAACAATCTACGCCCGCAAAGCCACTGGCGGCGGACTTGAGTTCGTCTTCAAATTGCAGAGGTAGAACAATGGTGTTTTAAAATAAAACCGGCTGTCAATAAATATAAGAGGGCGGATACTCCGGCTTGTCCCACATAATAAAATGTCTATAATGATTAAAAGCCCCAAAAGGCAAAAGGAGCTAAAGGGCTGATACGAATTTTCGGGGATTGAATAAAAAGAGCTATTTAAAGGGCGAACGTAACAACAAAAGCGCCTTTTTAGTCAATCACAGTGTTTTATTCAAACGCCAGTTCCAACTGCTTCGGCTCTTCGCCAAGGAGATTGAACGACATTCTGTGATAGGGTGTTACACCATGCTCCCTTATTGCGGCGCGGTGCTTGGCTGTGGGGTAGCCCTTGTTGCTCTGCCAGTCGTACATGGGGTACTCCTCGGCTATACGCATCATGTAGTCGTCGCGGTATGTCTTTGCAAGGATTGACGCGGCTGCAATGCTCATGAATGTGGCATCGCCCTTTACTACTGTGTTGTGTGTTATGCCGGGGTAGGGGGTGAACTTGTTTCCGTCGATGAGAAGATGCTGGGGACGGGTCTTCAGGCTGTCTACAGCGCGGTGCATGGCAAGAATCGATGCTCGCAGTATGTTTATCTTGTCAATCTCCTCTGCTGTGACAATGCCTACAGCCCATGCCACGGCTTCGCGTTCTATGACCTCGCGCAACTGGTAGCGATGTGCCTCGGTAAGCTGCTTCGAGTCGTTCAGCAGTTCATTGGTGAAATCGGGCGGCAGAATCACTGCCGCTGCATATACATCGCCTGCGAGGCATCCGCGGCCGGCTTCATCGCAACCGGCTTCTATTACTCCTGCTGTCTGGTATGGCTTTAGCATGATTCTCCTGTTGTATTATGCGAACATTATTGCTGCTCTTTCAATGCCCTTGACAAGGATATCTACCTCCTCTTTGGTGTTGTACACGGCAAACGATGCGCGTACTGTGCCTGGTATGCCCAGATAATCCATCAATGGCTGCGCGCAGTGGTGTCCTGTGCGCACTGCTATTCCCAGACGGTCGAGGATTGTGCCCATGTCGGCAGGGTGGATGTCGCCTACAAGGAATGAGACGGCTGCGCCGTCGGGCTTGCCGAATATGCGCATTCCATCAATCTTCTGCAGCTGCTCAACGGCATACTGTGTGAGCATGTGCTCGTGTGCGGCAATGTTCTCAATGCCTTTCTCCGTTACCCATTCAAGGGCCTTGCCAAGTGCTATTATGCCGGTGTAGTCGGGCGTACCTGCCTCGAACTTGTAGGGCAGTTCGTTGTATGTGGTCTTCTCGAAACTTACACTCTTTATCATCTCGCCACCGCCGTGGTAGGGCTGCATGGCATTGAGCCATTTCTCCTTGCCGTAGAGCACACCGATGCCAGTGGGTGCGTATACCTTGTGTCCGCTGAATGCGAAGAAGTCGGCATCGAGTTCCTGCATGTCTACCTTTATGTGCGGTGTACTCTGCGCACCGTCAATGAGCACGGGGACATTGTGGCTGTGGGCAATCTCTACAATCTCCTTTACTGGGTTGGTGATGCCGAGCACGTTTGAGACGTGGGTTACGCTTACGAGGCGTGTACTCTCGTTGAAGAGGCCCTTGTATGCCTCAATGTCGAGTGTGCAGTCGTCCTTTAGCGGAATGATGCGCAGTTTAATGCCTGTACGGTCGCATAGCATCTGCCAGGGTATAATGTTGCTGTGGTGCTCCATTGTTGAGATGATGACCTCGTCACCACTTTTGAGGAATGTGCCTCCGAATGATGATGCCACAAGGTTGATGCTCTCGGTTGTGCCGCGTGTGAATATGATTTCGTGGCTGTGTGCCGCGCCAATAAACTCCTTTACAGTGTTCCTTGCATGTTCCATGGCCTCTGTCGCAACCTGTGACAGGTGGTGGACACCACGGTGAACGTTGGCGTTGATGGTGGTGTATACCTCACTCTGGGCATCGATGACACACTGCGGTTTCTGTGTAGTGGCTGCATTGTCAAGGTATACAAGCGGCTTGCCGTATACGGTCTGCTCCAGTATGGGGAACTCCTTGCGTATCTCTTCGGGATTGGACATTGTTAAAGCGGAAAGGTGAAAAGTGGAATCTGCTGGCAAACGAGAGCTGAGAAAAAGCTTTTTCTCTGTCGAACGAGAGCAGATTCAACCTCACACAGTGGGGTTAAAGGTTAAAACTTAAAGTGGAAAGATTAAAGGTTGAAACTGGAAGTCTTTCCCTTTTTTACTTGCACATTGCGCAGCCTTTGCAATGGTTGAGTTCGCCGCGTAGGCGTTTCTCTACGAGCATGTGGAGTCTGTCGCGCAGGGCATCTATCTTTATCTTCTCTATAATTTCGCCAGCAAACGCATACATGAGCAGGTGGCGTGCCTCGGCTGCGGGTATGCCTCGCTGCTGCATGTAGAACAGTGCATTCTCGTCGAGTTGGCCTACTGTTGAACCGTGGCTGCACTTGACGTCGTCGGCATATATCTCAAGCTGTGGCTGTGCATACATGTGCGCGTCGTTGGTGAGGCACAGGTTGCGGTTGGTCTGCTGCGACACGGTCTGCTGCGCGTCAGTGCGTATGAGCATTTTGCCTGCAAATACTCCTGTCGACTGTTCGTCAAGGATATATTTGTAGAGCTCGCTGCTGGTACAGTTGCCTGTCTTGTGGTCAACGAGTGTGTGGTTGTCGGTATGCTGATTCCTGTCACCGATGACAAGACCGTTGATACCGGTCACAGCTCCCTTGCCCTCAAGCGACACGCTTACGTAGTTGCGTGTGAAACCGTTGGTAAGGGTTATGTTGCTGTGGCTGAAGTGGCTGTCGGCCTCCTGACGCACGAAAAGATGCCCGAGCCTTGTGTTGCTGTAGGCTGTCTCTTCGAGTTCGTAGAGGTCGAGCTGTGCACCGCGCCCAATGAATATCTCGGTAATCTGTGTCGAGAGTGTCTCCTTCTCCATTGCCGAGTGGTCGCAGATGAGCAGGCTTGCCTTGCTGTTCTCCTCAAGCACTACAAGCAGACGACGGTTCGACAACATCTCCACGTTTGCCTGCAGCAGGGTTACAATCTGTATTGTCTCCTCAACGACGGTGTTCTTGGGTATGTAGAGTACAAGACCGTCCTGCGCAAACATTGTGTTGAACTGTACAATGCTGTCGCCCTGTTGTGCGAGAGCATTGTAGTATGGTGCAAGCAGGGTGGGGTGTTCCATTGCTACCTTGTTGAGGCTTGCGAGTATTACACCGCCTGGCAGTGTCTTGCCGTTGTTACCGTCGTGGAAAGTGTCGTTGACAATAAAAGCCTGATGGGTATTGAGGTTGGGCACGTCGCAGGTGAATGCGTTGTGGTTGTCGGCCTTAACGGCAATGCGTCCAAGGTTCATTCCAAAGTCGGTGGCGAATCTCTTGGCTACGTTGCTGTGTAGACAGTTCTCGTCCTTGATGCCCGGGAAACCTGTTGCCTTGAAACTGTCGGCAGCCCCGGCACGTGCCTCGTTGAGCAATGCCGCGCATGGCTCGTCAATGAGTGCCCTGTTCTGTTCAAATATGTCAATATACTCCTGTGCGTGGCTCATTGCGGGTTCTCGTTTTTAATCCAGTCATAACCGCGTTCCTCAAGTTCCATAACAAGTTCGGGGCCTGCGGTCTTTACTATCTTTCCATTGTAGAGCACGTGTACGATGTCGGGCTTTATGTAGTCGAGCAGTCTCTGGTAGTGTGTGATGACGAGGCTCGATGTATCCTCACGCTTCAACTTGTTCACACCCTCGGCCACAATGCGCAGTGCGTCGATGTCAAGTCCCGAGTCGGTTTCGTCAAGGATGCTCAGTGTGGGCTCGAGCATGGCCATTTGGAATATCTCGTTGCGTTTCTTCTCGCCGCCGCTGAATCCTTCGTTTACCGAACGGTTGGCGAGCTTGCTGTCGAGGTTCACAAGGGCACGCTTCTCACGCATCATCTTCAGGAACTCGGTAGCATTCATGGGCTCTTCGCCAAGGTACTGGCGCTTTGCATTGATAGCTGCGCGCATGAAGTTGGTTATGCTCACGCCCGGAATCTCCACTGGGTATTGGAACGAGAGAAAAAGGCCTTCGTGGCTGCGGTCCTCGGGGCTCAGTTCAAGTAGGTTCTTGCCTTTGTAGTATACCTCACCCTCGGTGACTGTATATGCGGGGTGTCCCACAAGCACGTTGCTCAGGGTACTCTTGCCCGAGCCGTTGGGGCCCATTATGGCATGCACCTCGCCTGCCTTGACTGTGAGGTTTATGCCTTTAAGTATCTCCTTGCCGTCAATGGTGGCATGGAGGTTCTTTATCTCTAACAAATTCTCCATATATTCATCAATTTTCTTAGCCTACGGCACCCTCTAGGGATACACTGAGCAGTTTCTGTGCTTCAATGGCGAACTCCATAGGCAGTTTGTTCAGTACCTCCTTGGCATATCCGTTGACGATGAGTCCGATAGCCTCTTCGGTACCAATTCCTCGTTGATTGCAGTAGAAGAGCTGGTCCTCGGAAATCTTGGATGTGGTGGCTTCATGCTCAATTACTGCGCTGTTGTTGTGTATGTCCATGTAAGGGAATGTGTGCGCACCGCACTTGTCGCCCAGTAGCAACGAGTCGCACTGGCTGTAGTTGCGTGCTCCTTCGGCATTCTTGCTCACGCGCACCAGTCCTCGGTACGAGTTCTGGCTACGGCCTGCCGAAATTCCCTTGCTTATAATCGTGCTTCGTGTGTTCTTGCCCAGGTGAATCATCTTTGTACCGGTGTCGGCCTGCTGGAAATTGTTGGTCAGCGCAACCGAGTAGAACTCGCCCTGTGAGTTGTCGCCTCGCAGGATGCAACTGGGGTACTTCCATGTGATGGCCGAGCCTGTCTCTACCTGTGTCCATGAGAGTTTGCTGTTCACGCCGCGGCAATCGCCTCGCTTGGTGACGAAATTGTACACACCGCCCTTGCCCTCGGCATCTCCCGGATACCAGTTCTGCACGGTGCTGTATTTTACTTCGGCGTTGTTGTTCACCACAATCTCAACAATTGCGGCATGCAACTGGTTCTCGTCGCGCATGGGGGCTGTGCAGCCTTCAAGGTATGATACGTAACTGTCGTCGTCGGCAATGATGAGTGTGCGTTCGAACTGGCCGGTGTTGGCTGCGTTTATGCGGAAGTAGGTCGACAACTCTCTTGGGCAGCGCACTCCCTTGGGGATGAACACGAAAGAGCCGTCGCTGAACACTGCAGTGTTCAATGCCGCATAGAAATTGTCGCGGTAGCTCACTACCGAACCGAGGTATTGGCGCACAAGGTCGGGGTGCTCCTGTACAGCTTCACTCATTGAGCAGAAGATTATTCCCTTCTCTTTAAGTTCTTCCTTGAATGTTGTCTTTACCGACACTGAGTCCATTACGGCATCAACGGCTGTACCACTGAGTGCAAGACGTTCCTCAAGCGGAATGCCCAGTTTCTCGAATGTCTTCATCAGTTCAGGGTCAATCTCCTTATTCTTCTCCTTGTTCTTGCTCAAGGGGTCGGCATAGTATGATATCGCCTGATAGTCGATAGGGGGGATGTTGAGGTGTGCCCATGAGGGCATTTTCATTGTAAGCCAATGTCTGTATGCCTCAAGGCGGAACTCAAGAAGCCACTGTGGCTCGTTCTTCTTCTTTGAGATGAGCCTTATGATGTCCTCGTTCAGTCCGCTTTCAATGACTTCGGTCTTGATTTTGCTCACAAAACCGAACTCGTATGCTTTGTTAGCTATCTTTTTTAGTATGTTATCCTTCTTCTTCATTTGTCAATCTCTCCCTGCTGCCGCCATGGGCTGCAGCTTCTGAACAGTTTCTAAAAAAGTTCGGTCAATGCATTCCCGTATATATCCTTAACAACGCTGCAGTAGAAAAAGGACTCATTGCGGGTCTTTTCTCCTGTGATTCTATTGTCGGGGATGACAAGAGATGCCACATCGACCAAGGCTGTCACCACAATTGCCATCATGAATGCGGCAAGTACAGCTCCGGCCAGCTTGTTTATGATTTCAAGGTTCAACGCCTTGAGAATGTATATGAGCAGCGCAACAATGAGCTTTACCATTACGATGGAAAGAACCATGATTGCCGCGTATGCCGTTATGGCAACAACGGTTCCGTTCCATCCTGTGGCTTCAAGCAACAGTTTGACTGCGCTATCCTGCAATACCGTTGCATTGAACAGGCCGAATATGATGCCTATTGTCATGGATAACCTTTCAAGGAATCCGCACTTGTAACCGGCGAACAATGCAACAACTATTGCAACGATATATATTATGTCAAGCAGGTTCATCCTTTGTGTGTGGATTACAGTTTCTGCTTAACCTCAACTTCTACGAATGTCTCGATGATATCGCCAACCTTGATATCGTCCTGTGATGTGAGGCTGATACCGCACTCGAAGTTTGTGGCTACCTCCTTCACATCCTCCTTGAAGCGCTTGAGTGCTGCAAGTGAACCGGTGTGCATAACGATACCGTCGCGGATGAGGCGTGCACGGTCAGTACGTTTAACCTTACCCTCGCGTACCATACATCCGGCAACTGTACCCACCTTGCTGATGTGGAATGTCTCGCGTACTTCTATTGTAGCGGTAATTTCCTCCTTCACGATTGGAGCAAGCATACCCTCCATAGCGGCCTTCACCTCCTCGATAGCATCGTAGATGATAGAGTAGATGCGGATGTCGACACCTTCGTTCTCGGCAACCTTGCGGGCTGTCACTGAAGGACGTACCTGGAAACCGACGATAATTGCATCCGATGCGGCTGCAAGGCTTACGTCACTCTCCGAAATCTGACCCACAGCCTTGTGGATTACATTAATCTGGATAGTCTCGGTAGAGAGCTTGATGAGTGAATCGCTGAGTGCCTCGATAGAACCGTCCACGTCGCCCTTGACAATGATGTTGAGTGTCTGGAAGTTGCCGAGTGCGATACGGCGGCCCACCTCGTCGAGTGTAAGCATCTTCTGTGTACGCAATCCCTGCTCACGCTGCAACTGCTCGCGCTTGCCGGTGATTTCGCGTGCCTCGCGTTCGCTGTCGACAACGTTGAATGTGTCGCCGGCTGCAGGAGCACCGTTTAGACCAAGGATAAGCGCTGGCTCGGCTGGGCGAATCTCCTTGATGCGCTGGTTACGTTCGTTGAAGATGGCTTTTACCTTACCCCATTGTGTACCTGCTACCACGATGTCACCCACCTTGAGTGTACCGTTCTGTACAAGTACTGTGGCTACGTAGCCACGGCCCTTGTCAAGGGTTGACTCGATGACTGAACCTGTTGCCTTGCGGTTGGGGTTTGCCTTGAGGTCAAGAAGTTCTGCTTCAAGCAGTACCTTTTCCATGAGTTCCTCAACACCCATACCCTTCTTCGCCGAAATCTCCTGTGACTGGTACTTACCGCCCCAGTCCTCGACAAGCATGTTCAAATGTGCCAACTGCTCCTTGATGCGGTTAGGGTCGGCTGTAGGCTTGTCGCACTTGTTGAAGGCGAACACTATGGGTACACCGGCTGCCATGGCGTGGTTGATGGCCTCCTTTGTCTGTGGCATCACGTCGTCGTCGGCAGCGATGATGATGATGACAATGTCGGTAATCTTTGCACCACGTGCACGCATGGCTGTAAACGCCTCGTGACCCGGAGTGTCAAGGAATGTGATGCGCTTGCCACTCTCCATCTTTACATTGTAGGCACCGATGTGCTGTGTGATACCGCCGGCCTCGCCTGCGATAACGTTTGCCTTACGTATGTAGTCGAGCAATGATGTCTTACCGTGGTCAACGTGACCCATGACGGTGATGATTGGTGCGCGTGGCTCCAGATCTTCCTCTCTATCGGCATCCTCCTCAATCGCATTTGCAACTTCGGCACTCACGTACTCGGTAGTGTAGCCGAACTCCTCGGCAACGATATTGGTAGTCTCGGCATCAAGACGCTGGTTGATAGACACCATCATGCCGATGCTCATACATGTTGCGATGACCTGTGTCACAGAGATGTTCATCATGCTGGCAAGTTCGTTGGCAGTAACGAACTCAGTGAGCTGCAGAACCTTGCTCTGCTCCATCTCCTCGTTCATCTGCTGCATCTGACGTTCGGCAACCATGTCGCGCTTCTCCTTGCGGTATTTTGCCGACTTGTTGCTCTTGCCGCGGTTTGTAAGGCGGTCAAGTGTCTCCTTTATCTGCTTTGATACATCCTCGTCGCTTACGTCGTTCTTGTCAAAACGCTTGTGCTGGCGGTCACGGTCCTTGCGGCTGCCCTGTGAGGGATTGTTGTTGCTCTTGTTACGGTTGGCACTCCAATCCTTGTTGTTATTGTCGTTGCTACCGTTCTCCTTGACGTCGTTGATGTCGACACGCTGGCTGTTGATGCGCTGGCGTTTCTTCTTCTTGTCGCCGCCTTCGCCACCATTCTGCTGGCGCTGTGCCTTGCGCTGTTCCTCACGCTGCTTGTCCTTCTCCTCGCGTTCCTTCTTCTTCTCCTCTTTGCTCTTCTTCTTGGGGCGGGTAGACTGGTTAATGGCAGAAAGGTCAATCTGGCCAATGATGTTGAGCTTTGGAGCTGCAACCTCGTCGACCTGTGTGAGCTGTGGCTGGGTTTCCTCCTTCTTTGGTTCCTCTTTCACAGGCTCCTCTTTCTTTACTTCAACAACAGGCTTTGGCTCCTCTTTCTTTGGCTCCTCTTTCTTGGGTGCCTCCTTCTTTCTGTTGAGTGCATCAAGGTCAATTCTGCGTGTAACAAGAATCTTGTGTTCTTCCTTCTTTGGTTCCTCTTTCTTAGGCTCCTCCTTGGGGGCTTCAACAACAGCCTCCTTCACCTCGGGCTTCTTGGGCTCCTCGGCAACAACTGTAGCCTTGGGCTTCTCCTTGTTCTGGCGTGCCTGGGTAAACTTGTCGGACTGCATGCGAGCTTTCTTGTCGGCACTGAACTCCTCCATGAGCATGTTGTAACCCTCTTCGGGGACAACAGCGTTAGGGTCTTCCTTTATCTCGAAACCCTTCTTCTGCAGGAACTCCACAATAGTGCTGAGACCAAGGTTAAGTTCTTTCTGTACTTTATTTAATCTAATCTTCATTCGTAATCGGTTTTTTGGTGGAAACTGACAGGCAGTCTCCTGATTATTCTTCCTCGTTGTCATAGTCCTCGTCCTCGAACTCTGCCTGCAGAACCTCGAGTACGTGGTCAACTGTGTCCTCTTCAAGGTCGGCCTTCTCTATGAGAGCCTCTCTTGGAGCATTAAGTACTGCCTTTGCGGTGTCAAGGCCAATCTTCTTGATGGCTTCGATTACCCACTCCTCAATCTCGTCGGCAAACTCATCGAGGTAGATGTCGTCCTCTTGCTGAGCATCAATCTCACGGTATACGTTGATTGTGTACTCGGTAATCATGCTGGCAAGCTTGATGTTGAGACCGTCCTTACCGATAGCGAGTGAAACCTCCTCTTTCTTGAGGTTAACGTCGGCAACTCTCTTCTCCTCATCAAGTGTAATACCCTGGATTTTGGCTGGGCTCAAAGCGCGCTTGATGAAGAGCTCAATGTTCGATGTGAAAGGAATTACGTCGATGTTCTCGTTGCGAAGCTCGCGGACGATACCGTGGATACGTGAACCCTTCACACCAACGCATGCACCTACCGGGTCAATGCGCTCGTCATATGTCTCAACTGCAATCTTTGCACGCTTGCCTGGAATGCGGGCAATCTTCTTGATTGTGATGAGGCCGTCGTTGATTTCGGGCACCTCGAGCTCGAACAGACGTTCAAGGAACATTGGCGATGTGCGGCTGAGGATAATCTTTGGGTTGTTGTTCTGGTTGTCAACGCGTGCCACTACTGCGCGTACGTGGTCGCCCTTGCGGTAGAAGTCGCTTGGAATCTGCTCACTCTTGGGGAGTATGAGCTCATTGCCCTCATCGTCAACAAGCAACAGTTCCTTCTTCCATATCTGGTAAACCTCGGCGCTTACAATCTGGCCTATTCTCTCGCTGTACTTGTTGTAGAGGCTGTCCTTCTCAAGCTCAAGTATCTTTGAAGCAAGAGTCTGTCGCAGGTTGAGGATTGCGCGGCGGCCGAACTCGGCAAAGTTCACGATTTCACTCACTTCCTCGCCCTCCTCGAATGTGTCATCGATGAGCTGTGCCTCGCTGAGAGAAATTTCGAAATTGCTGTCCTTTACCTCATTGTCGGCAACGACAACGCGGCGACGCTGAATCTCAAAGTCACCACGGTCGGGGTTTACAATGACTGAGTAGTTCTCGTCTGTACCGAAAAGGTTTACGATTACTTTGCGGAAACTCTCCTCGAGTACGCTGATCATTGTTGTACGGTCGATGTTCTTCGACTCCTTGAATTCTTGAAATGTATCAAGAAGGCTGATTGTTTCTTCTTTCTTTGCCATTTTATTTGAAATTTATAATATATTTCGTGTACTTTATGCTGTCGTAGGTGAAGTGTATGTCCTCCTCTACGAGCACCGGGCGCTTTGCACCCTCTTTTTTCTCCTTCTTGCTCACTGCAACAACGAACTCCTCGGCACAAGCCTCTTTGAGTATTCCCTTGAGTTTCTTGCCCTCCTTTGTGAGTACTTCAACTTCCATGCCTACATGGTTCTGGTATTGCTGGAGCACCTTGAATGGCTGGCCCAGTCCGGCCGAACCCACTTCAAGCTCGTAATCCTCTGTTTCGCGGCTAAGGCCGTTCTCAATGTGGCGGCTCAGCTCGGCGCAGTCTTCAATCCACACGCCCTCGGCATGGTCAATCTCAACTGTGATCTTGTCATCCTTGCTGATGACTACATCAACCAAAAAATACTCCTTGTCGGCAAGCCACTCGTTTGTCAAATCGATTACTTGTTGTCTGTCAATCATATAATTTACTTGAATTATAATGTGTGATATGATTTTCTTTTGCTTGTGTCTGTGTGTGGTATAAAAAAGAGGGGCTTGCAGGCCCCTCATATCATCATCTTACACTGCAAAGGTAATAAAAAATAGCAGCACATGCAAGTATTTTCGGTTTAATTTATGTAATAATATGGATGTTGACGCAAAAAGTTCCGTATCTAAAAATTGTACAGAATAGAGATACTTCGCTTTGCTCAGTATGGCAAAGAATATTTGCCTGCACTCGCTTTGAAATATCGAAGTAAACTTCTTATATCTCACTCGTTTGTTGCTAATTTGGGATAAATCCCGAACATAGCCTGCACTCGCTTTGAAATATCGAAGTAAACTTCATATATCTCACTCGTTTGTTGCTATATTTGGGATAAATCCCGAACATAGCCTGCACTCGCTTTGAAATATTGAAGTAAACTTCATATATCTCGCTCGTTTGTTACTATATTTGCATGTGAAATGTAAAGACAATAGTTATGAAAGTAAACCGCAGTTCAAGTTCGAATCTCAAATTCCTGTATGGCAGTGTATTCTTTTTTGCAGTGCTTATCCTTACAATGCTTCTCTTTGTCTACTATGCGATGGGTGAGGCATCCAAGAATACCGGGCAGCAGATGTTCTCATATACGGTGTTCTTTGCCGATGATTTTGATGCCGGTACCTGTAAGGTGATACTTGATGATAGCCTGTTGTGTGCCGCTGAAAGTTCTGCGCCCGGCAAGTCGCTTGTCGTTACCCGCCGCACGCTACGCGATGCGGTGCCTGTTGACGGCAGGACCGAGGTGCATGAAAGGGTATTATTCTCCTCCGAGTCTCTGTTGCAGGTGATTGACACGGCAAGCGGTGATACTGTTGCTGTTGTTGTGGGAGAGAATTCAAGAATAGGAATCTCTCGCCTTGACGGGAAAGTCAAGGTAAGCCTCTCGGAACAGTGACGGGTGGAGTGGTGATGCAGTTTGTATGAACGCGTCACTTTTTGCCCGAGAGAATCTCTTTGTATCGTTTAGGGTCTTTAAGCAGGGCGTAACTCTCCTTTATGTCGCTGTCGCCACGCAGGCTGTATACTGTCTCGCCGTGCTGTCCGTGATAGCGTCTTACTATTTCAAGCGCTATGAGCTCCTTTACATCGCTGCTGAAATGTCTCAAGGAGTAGTCGAGGTTGACTCTGAGTTTTTTCTCAAGTGATGCAATCTCCTCTTTGGCAATATCGCCGTAACCTTCAAGATCAAGTATTTTCTTGAAGTCCTCCAGTCTCTTTGCACTTACAAGGTCGTAACTGAAATTGCGTGTCTTGAGGAACTTTATGAAATCTTCGTATGTTTCGTCGCTGACTTCGAAGGTAGATGCCGGTGCAATGGTGTCGTTTTTGAGGCAGAACTCGGTTGCAAAGTCAAATACAGCCATGTCCTGCAATAGGTTGTATATGAGAGTCGAAATCTCTTCACCTCTTGGTTCAATGTCGGGGCGAATGCCACCGCCGTCACGCACCTCGCGTCCGCCGGCGGTGTGGAAAACGTTGGTCAGGCTGTCGGGAACTCTGGTGGTCCTGCCTTCGTCAATGATGTGCGAGTAGTCGAGTGCCTGCACGCAGCGTCCGCTGGGGATGTAGTATTTGGCAGTTGTCATCTTTAGATATCCGCCGCCAGCTACCGGTCTTGTGCTCTGCACCAGTCCCTTGCCGTATGTGCGCGAACCTATTATTACGGCTCTGTCAAAATCCTGTAGTGCGCCGGCCACAATCTCCGATGCCGAAGCTGTCTGTCCATTTACAAGCACTACGATGGGCGATTCCGTATCTATCGGTTCGCGTTTAGTCTCGTACGTCTCGTTCGACTGCTTTATTTTGCCTTTGGTGGTGACGACGGTCTTTCCTTTGGGAATGAATAGGTTAACAATCTCAACGGCTTCGTTTAGGAGTCCACCTCCGTTACTTCTAAGGTCTATGATAAATGATTCCGCACCCTGTTTCTTCAGGTCGACAACGGCTCTGCGCATGTCCTTTGCGCAATTCTCGGTGAAACTTTCCAGTGATATGTATCCAACGTTGCCGTTATGAAGCCCGTAATAGCTTATTGCAGGCAGTGCAATGCTCTCTCTCTCAAAGCGGAATGTAAGTTTCTTCTTGTTCCCGGGACGTTCAACTGATATTGTAAGTTTTGTGCCCGGTTCGCCACGCAGCATGTCGCTTACGCTGTCCACACTCATGCCAACGACCGATATACCATCGATGGAGAGCAGTGCGTCACCGGCTCTCATACCGGCCTTGTGTGCCGGCATGCCTTCATAAGGTTCGGTGAGTACGGTGGTGTTCTTCTCAGCATGGAAACGTATGGTTGAACCTACACCCGCATACTTTCCTGTTGTCATCATCTTCAGCTCGTCACTCTTTTCCTCGGGGTAGTACACCGTGTAAGGGTCAAGGTTGGCGAGCATCGCGTCTATGCCCTTGTTTATCATCTTGTCGGGCATTATGCTGTCAACGTAGAACAGGTTTAGTTCCTTGACAATGGAGTTGAATGTAGAAAGTTGTCTTGCAAGGCGGAACTTGTGCTTGTCGTCGGCGTGGCTCTCAGCTGAAATCAACAATGCCAGTGCTAAAAGAATGTATGTAGGGTTCAATAACTTTTTCATTGGAATACGTAACTCTTGTTTATTGTGCGCGAAGATACTCTTTTACTCTCTTATATTTGGTTTTTGCACTCTGTTTTTGCTCTTTTTTTAGTATATTTTAGTTCTGTAGCGGCTTTTTTTATTCTATTGCTGAAAAAAAAGCCGAAAAATTTGCATGGTATAAAAAGATGTACTACTTTTGCAACGTCAAACGACAAAGGAGTCAAAAATTCTTCAGTAGCTCAGTCGGTTAGAGCACCTGACTGTTAATCAGGGGGTCGTAGGTTCAAGTCCTACCTGAAGAGCAAGCGAGCAGGAGACTCGCTTTTTTAATGAAAAACTCCAGACATATTCTTCAGTAGCTCAGTCGGTTAGAGCACCTGACTGTTAATCAGGGGGTCGTAGGTTCAAGTCCTACCTGAAGAGCAAAGCGGAAAACATTGTTTTCCGCTTTTTGTTTTTTCTTAGAATTCAAATCCTGTCCAGGTGAGCCAAAAAATAGAGGCAGAAACTCCACCTCTTGAAACAAGAATGCGGGCAATCCTATTGGATTACCCGCATTCTGTGGCTTTATTTACCTTTTAATCAGAAGAACTTGTATACTCTGTTCTCCTTTGGGTAAATCTTGTTCAGGACATTGTCTATTGTTGTTGTGAAGAAGTTTCTGTTGTAAAGTGCCTCAATAGCATTCTTCTCTGTTGTTGCATTGAATGTGCCATTCTTGCTCTCCTTTGAAACAACCTCAACTACGTAAACGCCATAGTTGCCCTCGAATGGCTCGCTTGTCTCGCCTACGTTCATCTTTGCAGCTACTGCGCTGACTGCAGCCTCGTCCTTCATGTATGCGATGTTCGCCGCATTCTTGAACTCAATCTTGTCGATGGTGCTTGCCGAAATCTTTGGATTGCTCTTCAATTCGTTGTAGCTCTTGCCCTTCATCTCCTCGATAGCCTGGCTTGTTGCCTTCTCCTTCTTGGCAGCATCCTTTGCAATATCCTTTACGGTTACACCTGTGCGTACCTCGGCTGTATCAGGCTTATAACCCTTTGCGTTGATGTTCTCGAGTGCGATAGCCATGAACATGTCGTCGGCGTTGCACTTCTTTACATCTGAAATCTGACCAATCTTGGTCTCTTCATTGAATATCCAGTCGATGAAATCCTTTGTCTTTGGAACGTTGGCAATGACAACAGCATCTGTTGTGATGCCGTTCTGCTTGCTTGTCCAGTACTCACTCTCCATAGCCTTTTCTGCGAGCTCCTTAGAGTCTTTGCAGCTGCCTACGAACTTGCAGAACTTGTCATACTCCTCATTGTATGTCTCGTTGCTGAATACTTTCTCGCGGATGAGTGCTATTGTGTGGAATGCATCGGCCTTGCCTGTCTTCTCTGTTACGCAGAACAACATCTGTGCGTTGTATCCCGGTACGCTGATTGTTGTTGTGAGGTATTTGCCAACAGGTGCGTTGTAAATGTCTTTCTGGGTCTCGATGTCGTCAACGATTTCTCTTACATCGGCAATGCTTGATGTGTTGTAAACTTTCTCGTCATCGAAAGAACTCTGATAGTTGCTTGCTACCGCCTTGAAATCGGCACCCTTGTTGAGGATATTTACAAGGCTGTCAACAACTGCCTTTGCGTCAACTTTCTTGCCTTCTGCTGTAATTTCGCTTACAATGATTGCGCGCATCTTGAATGTCTCGGGAACGGTAACTTTCTCAATATTCATGAACACGCCGTAACCACCTTCAATGTCAACCGGACCAAGAACCTTATTCACACCCATTGTGTCAACTCTGTCGGCAATGACTGCTGGGAATGCACTCTTTGTGAGAAGGATGTTGTTGTAGCCTGCAACACTGCGTGAAATGCGTACAAGTCTCTCGTAGTTGTTATAGCCGTTCTTGAGTGTGTCGGCATATTTTGTCATCTCTGCCTTGAGGTTGTCGAGGTCCTTCTGGCTTGGAACAACCTGCTTGAAGATGTATGTGATATCGCGTGACTCCTGCTCGTTGATGAACAATGGGTTATTCTCCTTTGCCTTGTTGTAGCTTGCAGCAATCTCCTCCTCTGTTACTTCTACATTCTTGATGTCCATGTTCTCGAATGGGTAGAAAGCAACGTTTACAGTGTGTACATTGTTGTTGAGGTCAAAATTCTTCTGTGCCACTGCAGGGTTTGCAATTGTAGCGTCGGCAACGATTGCGTTGATTTTGTTCTGAAGGATTTCGAGTTCTACAGTCTTCTCGATGAACAACCATGCGTTGTACAATTTTGCAACGTTGCTGTCGAGGCTGCCGTTTGCCTCCTGCTCATGATATGCCTTAGAGAGCTCGCTAAGGAGTGCCATGTTGATGTTGTTGCCGTCACGGAGCATACTGTTCGCCGGAATTGCGTTGATGACAAAAGCACTCTTGCCGTTTGTAAGGACGTGGTTTACCTCCTCGGCTGTAACAGTCAGACCCAACTCCTGAGCAAGGCTTTTGTACTGCTTCTCTGCTGCTATGAGATTCCATGTTCTCTCCTGGCGCATCTCCTCAATGAGGTTGTCATAACCAAGTACCTCGCAGAAACAATCGAACATGTTGCGGAACTCCTGGTATTCCATCACGTCAATCTCATTGTCGCCAATAATGCCGACAACATTGTCGCTGCTGCGTGTGTCGAACAGTTTTACGGCATCGCCTGCAACGAATGCAAACAATGCAAGACCCACAAAGATAACCAAGAGTGGGCCCATGTTGCGTAGTTTTTGTAATGTAGCCATAAATATAATTTTTTTTGTTTTGAATTTTTTGCATTAAACTTCGCAAAGTTAGTAAAATGCTTTGGATAAATTGTTATAAATAATCAAAAAGTTGCAACAAAAAAGAGGCAAAAAGCGACGCTGAATGCGCTTTTTGTCTCTTTTTTCATGTATTCCGCTTTTTTGCTTGACACACTTAGTCGATGACTGACAATTTTACCAGTTCTATCTTTGTGCTACGCAACTTTGTGGCCTGGATATGGAACTTGCCTATGTTTATATTTTCATTGAGCAGTGGGAAACGTTGTAGATGCATGAGGATGAAACCGCTGAGTGTCTGGTATTCATCCGATTCGGGAATGTCCAGCCCGAACATCTCGTTTATGTGCTCAATCTCAAGTCGTCCCGACAGCAGGTATTCGTTCTCTCCGATGGCCTTTGCCACGAGATTCTGGTTGTCGTGTTCGTCCTCAATCTCTCCGATAATTTCCTCAAGAAGGTCTTCGAGTGATACGATACCCGATGTTCCGCCAAACTCGTCTACAACCACGGCCAATGACTTTTTCTGCTGCATGAGCTTACGCATCAGTTTCTCGGCCGACAATGTCTCGGGTACATATGGCATCTTGCATATTCTTTGCTGCCATTTGTCATCGAGACGGAACAGCTCCGACGAGTGTATATAGCCGATGATGTTGTCTATGTTGTCTTTGAATACGACTACCTTTGAATGCCCCGATTCTATGAATACCGATTTCAGTTCCTCAAGTGGTGTGTTTACCTCGACTGCGTCAATCTCCGTACGTGGTACGAAACAGTCCCTTACCTTTATGCTTGAGAAGTCGAGTGCGTTCTGGAAAATCCTCACGTCATTGTCAATCTCCTGTTTCTCATCAATATTTTCGAGTGATGTCTGTATCAGGTTGTTGAGTTCGGTTTTTGTGAATGTTGCATCACGGACTTCATCCTTTATTCTTACGTTGAAGATGCGCAGGATGAGGCACGAACAGAATGTGGTAAACCTGGAGAACGGGTACAGGATTATGTAGATTGGGTATGTGAAGAGTGCGAACCGTTTGAGTGCGCTGTTGGGGTCTATCCTGAATAGTGCTTTGGGCACAAACTCACCGGTGAAGATGATTATTATTGTTGAAATTATTGTCTCAAGCAGCAGTCGTACCGATTCGTTCTCCTGCAGGCCCGAAAGGATTGTGTTGTTGAGTATCTTTGCCATGAGGATACCGTAGATGACAAGCACTATGTTATTGCCTACAAGTAGGGTGGAGATGAAATTGTTGCTGTTCGAGTAAAACTTGTGTATGACGCTTGATGTCAGTGAAGGCTCGTTGCGGTCTATGCCATGCAGGAGTTTGTTGGATGATACGAATGCTATCTCCATGCCCGAAAACAGCGCGGAGAAAAGTATGGCAACAATCAATAGCAATACGTTGGTTATCATTTCGTTATTCATCCTTGATGGCGTAGATTCCTTTTGTGTTCTTTATTTCCCAGTGTGTCATGTTCTGGTTCGATGAGAAGCCGACACCTTCGGTAACCTGGTCCTTCTGCTCAATTTTTATGTATGCGTCGGAATATATTTCCGCCTTCTCCTGATCCCAGTACATCAGGTCGGTGTAGAAGCGTTCTTCCTTGAGATTCCTTATGTCGACATTGCCTGCCAATTTCCACAGTTTTATGCTACTGTAGTAGTAGGCGGTGTCGCATTTGATTGTGGCTTCCACATTCATGTCACGGTCATATTTCTCAAGATATACGCCTTTTTCAAAAGCCCAGTATGGCGGGTTGCGCTTGTCAAATATGAGCCACTCGTCTGTGTCTATCTTGTAGCTTATGCGCCCCGAGTCGCTTATCACCGTGCTTACTCCGTATGTGCTCATCATGGCGAGTGAGTCGCGCTGCTCAATAGAAATGCTGACACTTTGCGCATCGTTGCACGAAGTGACGAAAAGCAGTACAACAACCGCAGCTGCGGTTGTTGTATGCAGATACTTAGAGTGAACGAACCTTGGTAGTCTCATTAATCCAACCGCCAATGGTTATTGATGAACCTGCCTCATAACCTCTCATGAAGAGGTCGCTGATCTTCGGTGCATTCTCGGTGAAGCTCTTGATGTACTTGTCTGCTTCACGTTTCACCGACGGGTCTACCTGCTTTGCACGTTCAAGACGGTCAAGGCACAGGAAGTATGTGCATCTGTTCATGAGGTCGTCGTCGCACCACTTGGTGTTTGCAGCATAGCAGCGGGCGATAAGAATGTGGGGCTGGCCGTATTTTGAGTTGAACGCAAGAGCCTTGTTCGCATAGGCGCGTGCCTTGCTGTAGTTGTTGAGGCTGAGCTGAATCATGCCGACCTTGTAGCAAAGCTCTGACTTTGTGGTGATAGATGTCTCAAGTTCGATAGCCTGGTCAAAGAACTCGAGTGCCTTGTCAATGTCGCCCCTCTTGTAGTAGCGGTAACCGCAACCCATAGCAGCCTTTGCAGTAGGCTCAATGGCAAGTGCGTACTCTGATGCAATGAGATATGTCTCCTCGTTTGTACATTTGAGCATACTCATGATTGAGATAATCTTGTTGAGATACTCGATATTGTCCTTGTTTGCCTCGAGTGTAGGACCATAGATGTTGCTCAAGTCCTCGCATGACGCAGCGCCGCTGTTGATGAAATATGCATCGATGTTGTTCTTTGAGATACGTGACGCGTCAATTCTCTGGCTGTAACCGATGGCGTTGGTGCTGTCTCGTGGATTGCCCTCTTCCTGATATCTCTTAAGGCTGCGTTCAATGTTGTCGTGGTACTTGTCGAGAACCTCTACAATGTATACCGATGCGGCAAGGTAGTCCTCGACGATTTTCTCGCCGTGGCTCTTGTCCTGCTTGTACTTGAGTGATGAGTACTTCATAAAACGTTCTGTGACAGTGTACTCCGACTTTCCTTTCTCTAGTTCTACTGCGCTTGCGAAAAGATTGTACAGTGTGTCTACCGGCGCATTCTTGTAGTATCTCTCATAGTCCATTGCCTTGCTGCCAAGGAGTGCACCTGCCGACAATGGGGTCTTTGTAATCTCCTGCAACTTGTCGATGTACTTTATCTGCTGGTCGTATACGTTGAAGAGTTCCTTGATGTATTCCTCCTTCTTGGTTGGGTCACCCTCCTTCTTGATGAGCTCATTGAGGATTTTCAGGCCCTTGCTGTATGTGTCGACGCGTGCAACGGGGAATTCGTTGAACAGTGTTTTCCATGACTCATAAGCTGTAGCATAGTCCTTGTTGTTGAAGTTTACGTTTACGATAGTAATAGTCTCAATACATCTTAAGCTGTCTTCTTCAGTCGGGCCGAAACGGAAACCGTTTGTGACACCGTTCTGTGCTCCTGCACTTGTTGCTACAAGTACAAGAAGTGCAAAAAATAGTTTCTTCATCATTCTTTTTCTTTACTTATAGTTTTATCAATAATTTATCTCACTTTTAGTTTTATGAACCAGCTCTCGTTGAATGTTATTCCGAGATTGATTCTGAAGTAGTTCTCTGCTATCATGCCTGCCGACTTGGGCTCCATGTGGATGAACTGTCCCGACAAATGCAGTGTCGCATGGCTGTTGCGGTTATTGTTGTTGAGGAATGGCAACGAAAGACCTGCACTCACTCCGTACTCCTCGCACCCTTTCTTGCCGTTTAGCTCGGTGTATGGCTGTGCATAATAAGCTCCCGCCCTGTAAGTTATCATCTTGAAGATATTGCTTGAAAGTCTGCCGGGTGCATATTCTGCTCCAATGGAAATCTTGCTGCGGTCAACGCCTTTGTCAATTCCGAAGAACGACGATGTGCTCCATTGCTGCAGTGTGTAGTCGGCTCCTATCTTGAACCTCTCATTGTATGTGTATGTAAAACCGAAACCATACGTATGAGGCAACTTGAATCCGCCGTCAATCTTCTTTGTAGAGGTAGAGTCGGCTGTAGCTTCCACTATCTGTGCGTCGGCATTCATGTCGTGTCCCAAAGAGTATGTTGCGCCCAGAACAATCTCGTTCTTGCTGCCCAACTTGGTTGCGTACTGCATTCCGAAATCGACCTTGTAGGTCTTCAATGATACGCCGTAACTCTTTGAACGGTCTGTGCTGTTCGCAAAGTCAATGCCTACCTGGTGTGTTATGTCGCCATATATGTATGAGCCCATGACACCTACCGATAGCCATTTGGCCGGTTGCCAACCCAAGCCGATGTAGGGTTGGTAGATACCTCCGGCTCCGCTGTAGATGTTGGTGCTTACCTCGTTTGTGCCGTTGTTAGAAACATTGCTGAAAGAGTATCCTACAGTAGAGTAAGGGAGGAAACCTGCCGACATGCCCAGGTTCTTGCGTATTCTGAACTGCACTGCAATATAGTCAAAGCTTGCGTTCTTGGCATTTATCTGTCTGTCGCCTTCCTTGAAGTTCACGTTCTGCATGGAGAAGCCTGCTTCGAAAAGCATTGTCAAGGTGTCGGCCTGTGCAAATGATGCCGGGTTAAGTATGTTTATGTAGCTGTGGCTGCGGAGTCCGTAGCCAAGACCGCCCATCTGTCTGTTGATGCCAAGGCTCTGGTCCGACAACAGACCGACTCCGTAACGTGAGTACGGAGAATTGCTGCCATTGTCAGCAAATGAACACGTAGTGGCAAGCAGCATTGCTATGATTATGAATATCTTTTTATTCATTGTAGTAGTCTTGTAAAATCCTGTTCAGTCCTTTGGCGACTA
Source organism: Bacteroidaceae bacterium (assembly GCA_045634085.1). GTDB lineage: Bacteria > Bacteroidota > Bacteroidia > Bacteroidales > Bacteroidaceae > HGM04593. The sequence continues at coordinate 40,983 of JAZQZM010000099.1, read as the reverse complement.
AATATTTGTCTGCAAAGATGCGACTTTTTATGTTATTTTTCAACGTTTTTTCGTCTCCTCCCGTTAAAAAAACCAAAACATCGCCATATTTTTCTTTAAATTCGTCAATGTAGCCCTCTATTTCGTGGCATACACCCCTGATGACTCCACTTCTTATGGCTGTCTCGGTGTTATGTCCCAATGTCGGGAGTTCTCCCTCCTTCTCAACCAGCGGCAGGCGGCTTGTGTAGTCATGCAGTGCCAGCAGACGCATCTTTATTCCCGGTGCAATATTGCCTCCGTGGAAATGTCCGTTCCTGTCAACAAAGTCTATGGTAATGGCTGTGCCACAGTCTATGACAAGCATGTTGCGTTCGGGGGCCTCGTACCATGCGCCGGTTGCCGCGGCCAGTCTGTCACTGCCCAATGTACCTGGCGTGCCGTAGTCCACAATTAGCGGAACCGGTGTACTGTTGTTGAACCATAGTACAGGACAGCCAAGCGAATTGAAGGCATCTTTATACTCAGTGTCAAGGTCTACGACTGATGACACAATGACCTTGTCAATTCCGAATTCCTTATACCATTCACCAAGGATGCCGTGTGAGCCGTTCTCTCTTCGCGAATGCAGCACAATCTGGTTGCCGTTGAAGAGGTAGTACTTGGTACTGTTGTTTCCTATGTCTACGATGAGGTTCAAAACAGGGGTTATGAAAATTTTTGCAAAGATACGGTTTTTTGCCTTTACTGCAAAGATATGGCAGCACATTTATCGGGCTCCGGGTTATTGCTGCTTACAATGGAAATTGTATCTTTGCAAAGAATATAAATGATAAAATAAGATACGGTGAGAAAATTTGTTTTTCTTTTGTTGGCTGTCTTGTCACTCTCGTTGCCGTCAAAGGCCGATAATGCGCGCTTCAGCCTGGTTACATGCTCGCCCGGTGACGAGGCGTATTCTCTCTTCGGGCACACGGCGTTGCGGTATATTGACGATGAGAACGGTGTTGAGAAGGTCTACAACTACGGCTATTTCAATTTCAATGCACCCAATTTCATGTGGCGCTTCATTCTAGGAGAGACCGATTATATGGTAGGTGCGGTTTCATTCAGGTCTTTCCTTTACGAATATGTTCAGCGTGGTTCTTCGGTGACCGAACAGGTGCTGAACCTTACACCGGCGCAGGTTGCACGGCTGTATACTCTTCTTGAAGAAAACTGCGCACCCGAGAACAGAATATACCGTTATAACTATTTCTATAACAATTGTACGACCAAGGCCCGTGATAAAATCATTGAGGCTCTTGGTGAGGGATATGGTATTGAGTATGCGTCCGATACCTTAGGATGTCTCCCAACACTCCGTGAGACTCTCTCGGCGATGACCTTTTCGCATTCCTGGTACTCTTTCGGTATAGGGCTGCTTATGGGTTCCGATGTCGATCAGGATGCGACTATTGACGAGCTGCAGTTCATACCCGGCAATCTGATGAGGGATTTCGCTGATGCCACCATTGTCGCCCCCGACGGCAACAGGATGCCTGCCCTCAAGGCAACAAATCTTCTTGTAAAGGAGAACAGGCCTGCTACAGTGCGGGACAACTTCACCCCGTTCAACGCGTCGTTGTTGCTATTGCTGTTTACTCTTATCGTGATGTTGTGCGAGGTGCGCCGCAAGAAGACTTTCTGGGGGTACGATATTTTCATAATGCTGATGCAGGGTGTCCCTGGATGTCTGCTGCTTTTCATGGGGCTATGTTCGGAACACCCGGCTGTGGATGCCAACTATGCGATGCTGCTTCTCAATCCGCTTGCATTGGTAATAGTGCCTGTAATGGTGTACAGGACCATAAAGCACAAGTCTCCTGTCATGGCATGGGTGCAGGTTACTTTTGTAATCCTTTTCCTGCTCTCTGGACTCTTTAGGGTGCAGTGCTACCCTGTGCCGCTTTATATCTGCGCACTTGCAGTGCTTGTGCGTTCATTGTTCCACGTATATAAAGATAGAATATGCGAATCAAATATTATCTGATGCTGCTTGTGCTGTGCGCGTTGAATTCGTTTGCGCAGCCCGGACTTAAGTCGCCCAAATTGTATATAAACATTACTGTTGACCAGTTGCGTACCGATTTTCTCTACGAGTTCAGCCACCTCTATTGCGAGGATGGCTTCAAACGCCTGCTCTCCGGCGGCAAGGTCTTTCCTAATGCCTATTATCCGTTCGAGAATATTGACCGTGCTTCAGCTGTGGCAGCATTGTCGACGGGCACAACTCCGTATGTCAACGGAATAGTGGGCGAACGTTGGCTCGACCGTTCGTCGTTGCGTATCATGAACTGTGTGGAGGATCATAAACATAAAGGAGTATATACAAATTCTCCAATGTCTCCTTCAAGGCTCAAGGCCATCACGGTTACCGATGAAATGAAGCGTGCTACCCGCGGCAATGCAATTATCTGCTCCATTGCTCCCGATGAGGATGCTGCTGTGCTTGCCGGTGGACATGCTGCCGATGCAGTGCTGTGGAAGAACAACTCCACCGGTTACTGGTGCAGTTCAAGCTACTATGGACTGTATCCCCAATGGGCCGCCGACAAGAATAAGGAGGTGCGTGGACGTTCGGGTAAGTGGGTACCTCTTTTCCCCACTGAAAAATACAATAACTTCGGCGAGGAAGCGCCCGATGCATTCTCATTCTCTTTCAACGGATTGAATGATATCCGTGGCTATAAGACCACAGCCTGTATCAACGACGAGGTGAACGAAATGGCGAAGGCCTATCTCAAGGAGACTCTTGCCGGTAGGGATGATATTGCCGATTGCCTTTCACTTACATATTATGCAGGTAATTATGACGGCAACTCAATGGAGGAACGTCCCATTGAGATTCAGGACATGTATGCACGCCTTGACAGGAATATTGCCGACCTGCTCAATTACGTCGACAAGCTCATTGGCATGGAGAATGTTGTCGTTTCCATTGCCTCTACAGGTTACGTGATTGAGAGCAGCGAGGATGGAGCAAAGTACCGTCTTCCATCGGGAAAGATATATATGGACAGGATTGAAGGTCTACTGAATGTCTATCTTACAGCCCGTTTCGGTAAGGGCGATTATGTTGAGGGCGTATACGGCAGCCAGCTCTATCTCAACAATAAGGCCATCGAGAGTATGAAACTCAATAAACTTGATGTCGTTTCACACACCATTGAGTTCCTTAAGTCCATCGACGGTGTGGAGGACGTCTTTACAATCTATCGTCTTGGCGGCATGCTGAGCCCCGAGATGCAGTATGTCAAGAACGGATACAATCCTTCAAGTTCAGGCGATGTATGGCTGCGCCTGATGCCGGGTTGGAAGGTGATTACCGATGTGGCTTCTGAGTCAAATACCACATTCCGCACTCCTGTCATGTTCCCTATAATCATTTACGGTGCCAATGTTGAGCCACGTGTCGTAGAAGAGATGACTCCTGCAAGCGTGCTTGCTGCCGAAATGGCGCGTATACTTCATATACGCCGTCCGAATGATAATAGTTTAAGAATGTTCTAATTCTAATTATACATATCAAAAAAAATATCCCTGCAACAGGGATATTTTTTTTGAAGACCGTTTACGGTTTAGTATGATTTCTCGATGCTCCATACAAAGGCTCTGAGTCCGAGCTGTGGTGAATCCTCGTCAAGTGCCTTTACATCCTTGAGGATGTTGTCTACATGCTTGTCGTCTACAATTGCGATTACTGAACCGCACATTGAAGGCCATGCATGCGAACCGTAGTGTGGCTCTCCGTCCACGCTGCCTCGTCCCTGCATCTGGTCAAAGAATGAGAAACCGCGACAGTTGTTGTGGGTGAGTATATTGATTACGGCATCCTTGTGTGAAATGTCGAATGTTATGAATACGCTTTTCATTGCTTAAGTTTTTATGTTGTCCATGGGCTGCAGCCCATGGACAACTGCTGTTATTACTTATCTTTGTGTTTCAACTGCTCCTCGTTCTTGTGCTCCTTCCAGTATGCGTTGAGCTCGCGCTGCTTTCTGATGTTTCTGCGCTTGCGCTTTACACCGATAGCTGCAAATATACTGTACATTGCAGGCACGTATATCATGGTCATGATGGTAGAGATTGTAAGACCACCGATAACGGCGATACCAAGCGGACGCCACATCTCTGCACCCACACCGTGGCTGGTTGCCATAGGCACCATACCGAGGATTGTGGTACATGTTGTCATGAGCACCGGACGAAGACGGCTCTTGGCTGCACCGACGCAGGCTGCAATGATGCCGAGCCCACGTTCACGCAACAGCATGATGTAGTCAATAAGCACGATACCGTTCTTTACAACCATACCGATGAGCATGATACCTCCAAGCATTGACATGATGTTGAGGTTAGAGCCGGTAACGAAGAGACCGAGCAATACACCACTGAGTGCGAATACCACAGAGAACATGAGAATGAACGGATATGTCAGTGACTCGAACTGTGATGCCATTACAATGAATACAAGTACAAGAATGATGATTGCGAGCTGGCCGAGGTCGCGGTTCGAATCCATCTGGTCCTCGTAGGAACCTGCAACCTGGATTGCGATACCGGCAGGTATTTCCATGTTGTCAATAACCTTCTGTCCGTACTCTACACCGTCGCTGAGTGCTGCACCGGCAGCCATTACTGCGTTTACACTCACGATACGTTCACGGTCCTTGCGCTCGATGGTAGGAGGCATGTCGTTCATTACAACCTTGCCGACCTCCTTGATACTGATGACACCGTTCTTGCCTTGGAGCTTGATGTTCTCGATGTCTTCGATTGTCTGGCGTGATTCGGGGTTGTAACGTACCTTCACGTCATACTCGTCACCATCTTCGCGGAAGTATGTTGCCAAAGCACCGTTGTAGCGATTGCGGATGAATGTCGCCGCTGTGCTGAGGTTGAGGCCGTGCATTGCAAGTTTCTTGCGGTCGAACTCAACACGGTATTGTGGCAGGTAGTCGCTACGGCTGATATTTACCTGGGTGATGTACTCGCAATTGCGCAATGAATCGGCAAGTTCCTTTGCCATCATGTCGGTTGTGGCAAAATCATAACCGTAGATTTCGAATGTAGCCATACTCTGTCCGCCCATGCCACTCTGTCCCGAGGTAACGTCATACTTTGCAATTTCGGGGAACAGTTTCATGTCGCGGCGCATCTGGTCACAAATCTTGTCCATTGTGATGTCTCGCTTGTCCGATGGAACAAATGAGAAGTTGAAGCTGATGATGTGTGAACCGTTGTCGCTGAGTGATGCGTATGTGTTGCTCTCGTCGGCCTGACCTACAGTGAAGTTACATGCAACGATGTCATCGCCATAACGTTCCTTCCACATATTGGTAAGCTTCAGTGCCACCTCTCTTGATACCTCGACACGTGTACCTACAGGCATCTGTATCTTTGCACTTGCACGCGCACTGTCGTTAGAGGGGAAGAACTCACTCTTGATGCCACCTGCGCAGAACAGACTCAGACCGAACAGGGCGAAGCAGCATACAAGCACGGTCCAACGGTGACGTACGGCCCAGTTGATGATGGCTGCATAGCCGTTGTCAATGAGGTCAAGAACCTTCTGTATCGGTTTGTATAAAAGAATGAAGAGCTTGCTCTGCTTCTTCTGCAGCTTGAGCATCTTGGCACACATCATTGGTGTAAGTGTCAATGACGCAACAAGCGAGATGAGCATGATGATACACATCATCCAACCGAGCTGCTTAAAGAGCACGCCGGCCATACCGGTAACCATTGTCAGCGGGAAGAATACGGCGAACATTGTAAGAGTAGATGCCATAACCGATACACCCACCTCGTTGGTTCCGTGGATAGCTGCATTCTGTGGGCTTGAACCACGTTCAATATGTGTAGTCACGTTCTCAAGCACCACAATGGCGTCGTCCACGACAGAACCGATGGCGATACTCAGACATGAAAGAGAAATCATGTTGATTGAACCACCTGTCGCATAGAGGTAGATGAACGATGCGATAAGTGAGAACGGAATAGTGATGGCAACGATGATTGTTGCTCTCCAGCGTCCAAGGAAGATGAATACCACGATGACAACGAATACAAGTGCATCCATGATTGTGCCCGAAAGGGTATCTACTGTCTGCAGAATGTTTTCCGATGTGTCAACGATGATGTCAATCTCCACGTCGGCGGGGAGACGCTTCTGTAGTTCGGGAAGAGCCTCGCGGATAGCCTGTGAAATGGCAACAGAGTTACCTCCGGTCTGCTTCTGCACAATAATCATGGCACCCTGCTTTCCGTCGGTATATGTCTCCTGTGCACGTTCCTGTACATTGTCGTGGATAGTAGCTACGTCCTTGAGGAATATGTTAACACCGTTTACGGTACCTACGACAATGTCGTACATCTCCTCGGGTACATTGAATTCACCCTCTACACGCAAAGCGTAGGTGTTGTTACCGATGTCGAATGTACCGCCAGGGATGTTGCGGTTCTCGGAACCGATGGCTGCACTTACTGCCTCTACAGTAATGTTGTATGCCTCCATCTTGCTTGGGTCCATGTAGACGTTGATTTCACGCTTTGGAGCACCTGAGATAGATACTGTACCCACACCGTCAATACGTGCAAGTGGGTTCACCACGTTGTCGTCAAGAATCTTGTAGAGTGCTGCCTGGCTCTCCTCGGCCTTTACCGAAAGCATCATGATAGGAATCATGTCGGTAGAGAACTTGAAGATGATAGGGTTGTTGGCATCATCGGGGAGTGCCGACGCTACCATGTCGAGCTTGTCGCGCACGTCGTTGGTAAGATCGTCGATATCATAGCCATATTCAAACTCGAGTGTGATTACGGAAACGTTCTCACGTGAGTTAGAACTGATGTGCTTGAGGTGCTCCACAGAGTTAAGGGTGTTCTCGAGTGGGCGTGATACGTTATTCTCGATATCCTCGGCACTTGCACCATTGTAATATGTAAACACCATGATGGTGTTCGTCTCAATATCCGGCATCAGGTCGATGGGGAGTTTTGAGAACGAAAAAAGTCCAAAGAGAGCAATCGCCATAAAACAGAGCGATGTCATGATTGGCTTTTTTACAGCACTTTCATATATACTCATATTGCTATTGTTTTATTCTGTTTCTGTTCTATGATATTATTCAATCACTTCAACCTCGGTTCCGTCAACCAGGTTTGTGTGTCCTGCAATGACAACGTTGCTGCCACTCTCGATACCTGAAAGAAGCTCATAACGGTCGCCCATGCGCTGGCCAAGCTCAACATTGTTGCGCTTTACCTTGCCGTCGGCATATGTGAATACATAGTAGTTTCCGCTGCCGGCCTGTTTTACAACAGCCTGGTCGGGTACCACTACGCGTGTCTGTGTACCGAAGTTTACTGTTACCTTGCCGAACATGCCCGGACGTACACGTGTGTCCTTGTTCTCAACAGAAATCTCTACAGGGAATGTGTGTGTAGAGGTGTTTATAGTTGGGTAGATGATATCAACGTTGCCCTTGAACTCCTCGTCGCCGTATGTCTGGAAGTTCAACTTCACGTCAAGGTTCTTGTGCGTCTTTGCATAGTGTGACTCGTTGACGTTGATTTTCAGCTTAACGGGTGAAATCTGCTCAACAACAAGAATTGGCTGGCCACCGTACATGTCGCCGTTGTCATAGTTGCGTGCAGAGACTACACCCTCAATGGGGCTTACGAGGATTGTGTTCTCAAGACGGCTCATAAGGCTCTTCTTGTTTACCTCGAGCTGTGTCTTAGCATTGTCGTACTCAGCCTTTGATGCACCGCCTATCTTGTAGAGTGCCTCTACACGCTTGAAGTCGATTTCCTGGTTCTCTACCTGCAGCTTAAGCTGGTCGAGGTTGCTTGCATCGAGCTGAACCAGCATCTGACCCTTCTTTACATAGTCACCAACCTCAACAAGGATTTTCTCAATGCGCAAAGGTGAGTTAGGGATAATGTTGTTCTTGACCTTTGCCTCAACAGTTGTAGAGTATGTCTCGTACTGTGAAACCTCTTCTGTTGTTACGTTTGCAATCTTTACTTTTGCCTTTTCGGTCTGTGTGTTTGCCGCTTCTGCTGCATCATTGTTGCTCTCTGAGCTGCCGCATGAGCAGATGAGTGCTGTTGCAAGCATTGCGATGATTGTCAGATTCTTTTTCATAAGTCTATGTTGTTTTTATTATTCTTTACCTAATACTGTGTTCAGTTCTGATTTTGCAACCAGGTAGTCATAGATTGTGTTGTTGTATGACAGCTTCACGTTTGTAAGCGATACCTGTGAGTTGGTGAGTTCAAGGATTGTGCCCTTGCCCACATCGTAGCGCTTCTGGCTGATTTCGAGTCCCTTCTTTGCAAGCTCTACCGCAGTCTTGTTGCTCTCGAGCTGCTCGGCACTCTTTGTCATGTTGTCCATGTAACTCTGTGCCTGCATGCTGAGCATGCGTTCTGTGTTTATTCTTGTTTCGGCAAGCTGGTACTGCTGTATCTTGTTGCTCTTCAGCTTGGTCTGGTTGCTTGCCTTGAAGATGGGGATACTCAATGAGAGTGTGAGTGATGAAGCGTTGCTCCAGTTATAGTTGAATACCTCCCAGTTGGTGTTCGACATAGACTGGTACTGGTAACTGCCTACGAGTGCCAATGTGGGATGGTATGATGTCTTCAGGAGCTTGCGTTGTTTGCTTAGCAGCTCGCCCTGCATGTCAATCTGGCGCAGGGTAGAGTTGTTTGAGAGGTCTATTTCCTTGCTGGTCGCCATCTTCATCTCGCCCTCGTGATTCTTGAGGTTGTCGTCGATTACGATGTTGATGTCGGCAGTGATGCCCATGAGGACCTTCAGCTGCAGCTTGGCAATCTCGACAGCGTTCTTTCCGCTGATTACCGATGGCCATGCACTGTTCTTCTGCACCTCGGCGCTTATCTTGTCATATTCGCTTACCCGTCCCTGCTCGTACATCGCGTTCACGATGTTGAAGTTTGTCTCGGCAAGCTTGTAGTTCTCGTTGAGTACGTTGTATGAATCCTGTGCGAGCATTAGCTGGTAATAGGCCTTTGTAACCTGGTTTACAAGGTCAATCTTTGAACCGCGGCTCTTCTCGACAGCTAGTTCGAGGTCACTCTTCGTAAGGTTCATTGTCTGGTATACAGCCGGTGCATACAACGGCAAAGCTACCTGCAATGCGCCGTTCCAGGTGTTTGAGTCGTCCATACCCATTTTGAAACTACCCATGCTGGTCTTGATTTCTGCCACCTTGATGTTGTATGTTACAGTTCCGTCGAGTGAAACAGTCGGCAGCAGGTTCTGCCATGCTTCTGTCTTTGATACCTCTTTCAGCTCAATTTCTTTTTCTGCAACCTTGATTGTAGGGTTCTCGTCCAATGCCAGTTCAATCGCCTTGTCGAGAGTAAGGTGCATTGTAGGTGTGGTCTCCTGCGCATTTGCTGTGAGTGCAAATAGTGTCAGCAGTGCCATCACTGTTTTCAGTCTCATTTTCAGGTTCATAATCATCTGTATTATTTTGTTATTCTGTTTTTTTCAAGATACTCTTCAATAATCTGCTGTCCGCGTGGGGTGGAAATACCTCTCAGGTAGAAAAGTATCAGTGTCCGTCCCAATTCGTCCGGAGTATATCTGTTCAGTTCGTTGCTCTCGTCCTTCATGTTTGCCGTGAAGATTGTCTGAAGACCATGGCGCAGTATGTAAAGCAGGACGTCGAAGTTGGCATCCTCGCGGAACATGCCCTGTTTGCGTCCCATCTCCATCCATGCAAGGAACTGGTGGTCGTTCTTGTGGTTCCTCTCCTTGTTGCGCTTGCAGATGTCGGGGTAGCGATCCAGTTCCTTGAAGAACTTCGTGTTTATCTTTTTCAGGCTCTGGAAATAGAGTGTGTATAACGTGAGGATTATGTCAAGCACATGTTCGGCCTTGCGTATCCTCTCCTTTGCTTCATCGCGCATTCTGTTGTTCTGCAGTTTCAAGGCTTTGAGCAATAGTTGCTCCTTGTCGGCGAAATGCTCATAGATTGTGCGTTTCGATATGGAGAGTGCCGATGCTATGTCATCCATCTTTACATCCTTGATTCCCCTTTCGGCAAATAACTCAAGTGCCTTCTCGGTAATCAAGTTGTGCACATCTTCCTTTGTATGTTCTTCTTTTGTTCTTGTGTATTCCATTCCGTTTGCAAAGATACTGCGAAAACTTTTTGCAGCAAAAAAGTTTTCATTATAAATTGCGGAAAAATTTCATTATTAATTTTTTTTAGTATTTGCAGGTAGAGTCGGGCGTTGATAATGGAATATTAAGGCATTAAATTGACTTTGGCAGTTTTTCTTGTAGCAAAAAAAGAACGATGCCCGTCTGTGCATCGTTCTGGTAAAGTTGTGTCTAATGTCACTCTTCGAGCAGTTTCTTCAGGAATTCGTTCATCTCTTCGTCGAATCCTTCGAGCAGGTCCTCGCTGAGGATAAGCGTGTCGTCGTCGACAATCAGCAGGTCTACGATATCCTGGTCGTCATCGTCGCTAAGGATAAAAGAGTAGGGCTTTGCAATGTTCATGTTGTCAAAACTGCCTTTTTCATGCATCTTTGTCAACAGGCTGCGGAGCTCTTTCTCGGCACTCTCTTCGTTCTCTGCACCATCCCAGTCTATAATATGTACACGCGCGAGTGTGCTGTTGTCATCATCGGTGATGGTGAGTTCGTTGTTCTCGCCGTTTACATGAACGTGGAAGTCTGTTACCTTTGTCTCTTCTGCAGTTACAAAATTCAAGGTCATCTTTTCAATGGCCTCCTGCAGTTTCTTCTGTGTTTCTCTGCTAAGTGACATATTGCTGATGTTTTTGTTATTACTTAAACATTCTTTCCGCAGCAGTTCTTGTATTTCTTTCCGCTGCCGCAGGGACATGGGTCGTTACGTCCTACTGTCTTGTTGGCGCGGATTGGCTCGCGTTTTGCATTCTCGCGTGTATCGCGCTGTGCGGCCTGCTGCATCCCTGTATCATTGAGGTCTACTTTTGTCTCGTTGTACTGCTGCTTGGGTCTGCCTACGTTCTGCTCCGGCGCAACGGCAACGTTCTCGGGCTGCTGCTGTATTGCAAGCTGGCAGCGTGTGAGAGATATTATGGCCTTCTCGTTTACTCTGCTTATCATGTTGTTGAAGAGTGTAACGGCCTCAATCTTGAAGATGAGCATCGGGTCCTTCTGCTCGTAGCTTGCATTCTGGACAGAGTGCTTCAACTCATCAAGGTCTCGCAGGTTCTTTATCCACTCCTTATCAATGATGTGGAGCATGATGGCCTTTTCAAAGCTCTTGATAATCTCCTTGCCGTTGGACTCATATGCCAGTTTTACATTTACAGGAATGTCGTATCTGTTGCGGCCGTCAGTGATAGGCACGTATACGTTCTTGTCATGAGTCTCAGGGCGGTTCTTGTAGAGCATTTCAAAGAATGGCAATGCCATTGCTGCCATGTTCTCTGTGCGCTGCTTGAAGTTTGCCATTGCTGCTTTGAAGCATATCTGTGCCTTTTCGTCTGTTTTCTTCTTCTCGAACTCTGTTTCGCTAAGAGGCAACTCGGTTGCCAACAGTCTGAGCATCTCCAGCTTCGCGTCATTGTAGAGGAAGTTCTCAACGATGTTGTAGCAGCACTCTTCAATGATGTTTGCGATATCCATGCCCAGACGTTCGCCGGTGAGGGCGTGGTTGCGTCGGGTGTAGATTGCAGTACGCTGCTTATTCATGACATCGTCGTACTCAATAAGGCGCTTACGGATACCGAAGTTGTTCTCCTCAACCTTCTTCTGCGCGTTCTCTATTGAACTTGAAATCATGCTGTGCTCAATCATTTCGCCCTCCTTGAAGCCAAGACGGTCTAGGGTCTTTGCAATTCTGTCCGAACCGAACAGGCGCATGAGGTTGTCCTCGAGTGATACGAAGAATACTGAAGAACCTTGGTCTCCCTGACGTCCCGCACGTCCGCGCAACTGGCGGTCTACACGACGCGATTCGTGGCGTTCGGTACCAATAATTGCAAGACCGCCGTTATCGCAGACTTCCTTGCTGAGTTTGATGTCGGTACCACGTCCTGCCATGTTTGTGGCAATGGTTACTGTTCCCGGAAGGCCGGCCTTGGCAACGATTCCCGCCTCCTTCTGGTGTTGCTTGGCATTGAGTACGTCATGTGGAATCTTGCGTATTGTGAGCAGGCGGCTCAAGAGTTCCGAAATCTCGACCGAAGTCGTACCCACGAGCACAGGGCGTCCCTCCTTTACAAGTCTCTCAATCTCCTCGATTACCGCGTTATACTTCTCGCGCTTTGTCCTGTAGATGCGGTCGTTCATGTCCTTGCGCTTAATCTTGCGGTTGGTGGGGATAACCACTACATCCAGTTTGTAGATGTTCCAGAACTCGCCAGCCTCAGTCTCTGCGGTACCGGTCATTCCGGCAAGCTTGTGGTACATGCGGAAGTAGTTCTGCAAGGTGATGGTCGCACATGTCTGTGATGCGGCCTCCACTCTTACACGTTCCTTGGCCTCAATAGCCTGGTGTAGACCGTCGGAGTAACGGCGGCCCTCCATGATACGGCCTGTCTGCTCATCGACAATCTTTACCTGGCCGTCCTCAGTAACGACGTACTCGACGTCGCGTTCGAACATGGTGTATGCCTTGAGCAACTGGTTTATAGTGTGTACGCGTTCCGACTTTATTGAGTATTCGTTTAGCATCTCCTCCTTTTTCCTTGCCTTCTCCTCGTCGGTGATTGTGGTGTCGCCCTCAAGGTTCGACAGTTCTGTGGCAATGTCGGGGAGAACGAAGAAGTTGGGGTCCGATGTGTAACCTGACATCAACTCCACGCCCTTGTCGGTGAGGTCTACGCTGTTCATCTTCTCTTCAATGACAAAGTAGAGTGGCTCGATAGCCTCGGGCATGCGCTTGTTGTTCATCTCGATGTATACCTCCTCGGTCTTGAGCAAGCCGGTCTTTACACCTGGCTCGCTGAGCAGCTTGATGAGGGGCTTGTTTTTAGGTAGTGCCTTGTGGCTGCGGAACAGTGCAAGGTAACCGTCGTTTACCTCCTCCTTGTTGCTTGAATATATCTTCTCGCGTGCCTCGGCAAGCAACTGTGTGGCCAGTTTTTTCTGAGCCTCTACAAGACGTTCAACCAATGGGCGGTACTCCTCGAACATCTGGTCCTCGTTGCGGTCGATGGTTCCTGAGATGATGAGTGGTGTACGTGCGTCGTCAATGAGAACCGAGTCGGCCTCGTCGACAATTGCGTATACATGTCCGCGCTGTACCTTCTGGCTCGGCTGTGAAACCATGTTGTCGCGCAGATAGTCGAAACCGAACTCGTTGTTTGTACCGAATGTAATGTCGGCGTTGTATGCATTGCGGCGCGCCTCGGAACTTGGCTGGCGCTTGTCGATACAGTCAACGCTGAGGCCGTGGAACATGTAGAGAGGTCCCATCCACTCCGAGTCTCGCTTGGCGAGGTAGTCGTTCACGGTTACCACGTGGACGCCGTTGCCTGTAAGCGCATTGAGGAATACCGGCAGTGTAGCAACAAGGGTCTTACCCTCACCGGTTGCCATCTCGGCAATGTAACCCAGGTTCTTGGCGTCAGTCTTTCTGTGGAGTACCACGCCGCCGAACAGCTGTACGTCGTAGTGTACCATGTTCCACACAATCTCGTTACCACCTGCCTGCCAATGGTTCTTGTATATCGCGTTGTCGCCGTCTATTGTAACGAAGTCGAACTTCGCAGCCAGTTCGCGGTCGAAGTCATTTGCTGTCACAACCAGAGTCTCGTTCTCGGCAAGGCGGCGGGCTGTGTCCTTTACAATTGCGAAAGCTTCGGGCAGTGCCTCGTCGAGAGCCTTGTCAAGAGTCTCGAGAATCTCGTTCTCCAGCTTGTCAATCTTGCTGAAGATAGGTTCTCTCTCCTCAATGTCGGTCTCTTCAATGCTTGCCTTCAACTCGGCAATTTTTGCACGTCTGTCGGCAACGCTGCCCTGGATTCTTGCCTTGAGCTCGGCCGATGCCGCACGCAGCTCGTCATTGCTCATCGCTGAGAATTTGGGATAAACGGCCTTCACCTTGTCTACCCATGGCTGTATCTCGCGTATGTCTCGGCTTGACTTATTGCCGAAAATCTTGACTAAAAAATCATTAAATCCCATATATTGTCTATTTTTATTTTCGCATTAGAATGCAAAGTTAGTGATAAAATACATATTTCCTATTATTAAATAGCGAAAAAACTCGCCATTTATCAATAGAAAAGCAAAATGCATGCCAAAGTGTGGCCAAATGTGATAATTGGCAGTTTTTCGTTGAAATCTGCCAATTTTATACAAAATTGTCCTATCTTCGCACAAAATGTTCTGATATATGAAAATGACACGTATTTTGTTTGGAATGGCATTGATATCGTCTTTGCTGTCTTGTGGAAACACTAAATATTATTATGGTTCTGACTTCGGTATCGTGCCGGGGACCGGTGAGGATATGACCGAGGAGTTTGCCAAGGCTTTTGAGACCATAAAGTCCGAGTGTAATGGCGAGATAAAGGCCGAACTGATAGTTGAATGCGGTGAGTACGATTTCTATCCCGACAGCGCACTTGTGCGTGAATATTATGTCAGCAACCACGACCAGGATAATCCCAAACGCGTGGCTTTGGCTCTTGAGGGCATGAAAAATTTTACGCTGAAGAACCGTCCAACGCATACCGGCAGCGAATATGCTAATTTGATGATGAATGGTCGTATGTTGCCGGTTGCTATGGTCGACTGCGAAAATTGTACGCTGAAAGGAATAGCTGTTGATACCCGTGTGCCACAGATTACTCAGGTCGAGGTGCTTGAGAATGCTGAAGGCTATATAACATACCGTATTGCACCGTATGTAAACTACCGTATCGACAACGGACGCCTTGTCGTTTATGGCAGCAATTGGGAGTTCGTTCCCAGTTGGGGTATTGCCTTTGAAGGTGATACAAAACACATCTTATACACCACGAGCGACATCGGTGTCGGCACTTCGGGTGTCGAGGAGATTGAACCCTATGTCATCCGCGCGCCCTGGAACGATGCACGTCTTGTTCCGGGCAGTGTCATTGCAATGCGCTCGTATGCCCGTCCCACACCAGGCATTTTTGTTACTGAGTGCAAGAATACAAACCTGTTGAATTCAAGAGTTTTTTACGCCGAGGGTATGGGCTTGCTTGCGCAGATGAGCGAGAACATTACACTCGACCGTTTCCGCGTGTCACTGCGCGATAACGAACGCTACTTTACCACTCAGGCAGATGCCACCCACTTTTCGGGCTGTAAGGGCAAGATAGAGTCAGTGAACGGTCTCTACGAGGGCATGATGGATGATGCCATCAATGTCCACGGTACCTATCTGCGCGTTGTACAGCGTCTTGATGACAATACATTGGTAGGCCGCTACATGCATGGCCAGGCGTACGGTTTCTACTGGGGCGGTGCCGGTGACAGTGTACAGTTCGTGCGTTCCGACGTAATGGAAATCACCGAGGGCAACCTTGTTGTGGGGATTGCACCATATGACAAGGAGCAGCTTGCTGGATGCAAGGAGTTCAAGATAAAGTTCGAGAAGCCGCTGCCTGCCGACATTGCAAACGGCAAATACGGTATTGAAAACCTTGAGTGGACTCCCGAGGTGTATTTCGCCGGCAACATAATACGCAACAACCGTGCACGCGGAGCACTCTTCAGCACTCCAAAGAGCACACTTGTCGAGAATAACCTCTTCGACCACACATCGGGTACTGCAATCCTGCTCTGCGGTGACTGTAACGGCTGGTTCGAGACCGGTGCATGCCGCGACGTGGTTATCCGCAACAACCGTTTCGTCAATGCCCTCACAAGCATGTTCCAGTTCACAAACGGTATTATCTCAATTTATCCCGAAATCCCCGACCTTCCATCGGAGACAAAATATTTCCATGGCGGTAACGGCAAGGGTGTTGTGATTGAGAACAATACATTCGAGACCTTCGATGCTCCAATCGTATATGCAAAGTCTCTCGATGGCCTGGTATTCAAGGGCAACAAGATTATCCAGAACGAGGACTTCAAGCCTTTCCATTGGAACAAGCACCGTTTCCTTCTCGAAAAGGTTACGAATGTTACCATTGAAGGCAATGAGTTCAGCAATGGTTTCAACGAGGAAACCGATGTGAAATACAACTACTGATGCAGTCGTTGCATAGATTCACACAAGATATTATGGATGTTGAACCGCCTGTGCGGTTCAACAATCCTTTTTACTATTCACCTCATCGGCTGTGCGTAATGGCAGCCGATGAGGTGCGTTCGTTCCTGCTTGCCGATGAAACTCTTGCCGCGGATGCCGCGCGGGGCAAGATGTTCGGTGTGCTGGTAGTGCGCGACGGTGATGGCAGGCTTGGTTACCTTGCCGCCTTCTCGGGGCTTCTTGCCGGTAGCAACAGTGTCGCAGGTTTCGTTCCCCCGGTGTTCGATTTCCTCTCTCCAAACGGCTATTTCAAACAGGAAGAGACCCGGATTTCAGCTCTGAACCGTAGAATCAAGGAGACCGAAAGCGGCGAAGAGTTTATTGCTGCCGTTGCGGCTGTAACTGAGATGAAACTTGCTATGGAACAGCAGCTTACTGCCATGCGCGAAGAGATGCGTCAGAGCAAGCAGCGTCGCAGTGAATTGCGTGCGGCAGGTGCTCTCACTGCCGATGAAGAGGCAGTATTGGTGCGCGAAAGCCAGTTTCAGAAGGCTGAACTCAAACGCCTGACGGCAAGGTGGCAACAGCGTGTAGCCGAGTGCGAGGCTGCCGTCACTCCATTCAGGGAGTCGGTTGCGGCAATGAAAGAGGAACGCAAGTGCCGTTCTGCGGCTCTGCAGCGTTGGCTCTTTGAACAGTTCAAGGTAAGTAACGGCAACGGTTGTGAAAAGAGCCTGCTTGATATCTTTGCCGCACATTCGGGCAACATACCGCCGGGTGGAGCAGGTGAGTGTGCTGCACCAAAACTATTGCAGTATGCCTATCGCAACGCCTTGACTCCCGTTGCTGTTGCCGAATTCTGGGTGGGCGAGTCACCTATGGGCGAGGTGCGTCGCGACGGCTGTTTCTACGGAGCCTGCAAGAGCAAGTGCGAGCCCATACTCGGTTTTATGCTCCAGGGGCTCGATGTCGAGGAGAATGCCCTTGAAAAGGGTGGCGACATAAGTTGCATAAACATCGTATATGAAGATGAGTACCTTGTCGTGGTGGACAAGCCTTCAGGAGTGCTTTCCGTTCCGGGAATCATGGGCGGTACATCGGTGCAGCAGTGGCTGCGCGATACCATGCGCAGTAATGACATATATGTGGCGCACCGTCTTGATATGGCAACATCGGGGCTACTTGTTGCTGCAAAGTCAATGGATGTCTACAAGGAGTTGCAGCGCCAGTTTGCCGGTCGCGAGGTGGAGAAGCAGTATACTGCAATTCTTGATGGTGTGCCTGGTAAGAGTGAAGGCGTAATAGAACTTCCACTCGCTGCCGATTATGACAACCGTCCGCGTCAGAAGGTCGATTACGTCAATGGCAAGCCTGCAGTAACACGCTACAGGGTCATTGGTACGGTTAAGCGCGATGACCGTTCCTATGCAGTAGTTTGCTTTGAACCTGTTACGGGGCGTACTCATCAGTTGCGTGTCCATGCAGCCCACAAGGATGGGCTCGATTGCCCCATTGTGGGCGATGCCCTTTATGGCACCGTGGACGAGAGGCTCATGCTCCATGCCTCGCATATCATTTTTGTACACCCGGTAAGCAAGGAAAACGTTGAGTTGGAATCGTCTCCTTCTTTTGTTGGTTGATGCTGTTGTATCTTGTTGGTAGTCAGGTGATTACCCCCCCCATATTCCCTTTGCTGTAAAAGAGTTCTTTCGGCTCTTTGGATTTCACTGTTTTTTTGTTTAATTTGCATAAAATTAGACTCAGTTGTCGACAGAAATACAACATTAAAGATAAATCCAAATGAAACTTAAATCAATTCTTTATTCGGCATTGTCGGCCATGTTCATCAGCATGGGCGCAAGCGCGCAGAGCGACTATTACGTCAAGTACGGTGCCGATGTGAATGTCAATCATTACGCGCATTACCCCATTATGGTGGGCGTCAGCAATGTGCGTGGTGACCAACAGAAACTAAATGGTATAGCTTCGGCTCCTCATTGTCAGGCTTATTTTGACAAGACGAGCACTGTCTTTGAAGTAAAAAGTGGCGAGACCGTTACACCACTCATTGCAATCAACGGAAGTTGGATGCACGGCTATGTATATGTTGACTGGAACAATAACAGACAGTTTGATGTAAACATTAGCGGTGATGGCCCGTATGTAAAGGAAGATGGTAACGAACTCATGTGCTGGTCGCTGTATGACAAGAGTGGCAACGGCAACTCGGGTTGGAACAGTGCAGGTCTCAATATTAGTGGCGACGTGTTGGCTCCGGGCTCATTTCGTGTGCCCGAAGGTCTTGAGATTGGTTCTACCTATCGTATGCGATATGCTGTCATGTGGAATTGTATTGACCCTACAGGTGCAACTTATGCCAACTACATCTCGGATGGAGCTTCAATCATTGATGTCACTTTGAAGATTTCGGGTATAGCCAGCGGTGATGAACTGTATGAGTATCCAATTAATGAGTACGCCGAGCCGCGTGTAGGCACAACTCCCGATGAGGCTGCATGGAATGCATTGCCCCAGGGATTGAACGCGACATGGGCTTCGCGTGATGTGCACTACAAACTGCACGAGGTGCCACAGGTTTCACAGAAAGATGTCGCTACAATACACGCATGGAAGGGTGAACGTACAAATGTTCAGGCAGTTCTATATAGCAAGACAAATCAGGACACACTCTCTGTACGTATGACAGAATGGCAGAAGAACGGCAATGCAACGGGCATTAACGCTGCCGAGGCACGTTTTGTGAACTATGTAATCACCGATGATTTTACCTCTTGCGGCAACAATTCAATGACATATCCCACCTGGCTGGTTGCCGATGTGATTGACCAGGACAAGCCGCACGCAGTACCTGCAATGGAGACACGCCCCGTGTGGTGTACCGTTGAGGTGCCACGCGACATTGAGGCCGGTGAATATACCACAGCACTCGAGGTTGTCGACAAGGCCGGCAATGTAGTGAAAAGCCTTACACTTAAAGTAAATGTAAACAGTCGTTCGTTGCCTGCTGTTGCCGACCAGAAATTCCATCTTGATTTCTGGCAACAACCTTATGCCGTAAGCCGTTACTATGGCGTTGAACGTTGGAGTGACGGGCACTTTGAGGCTCTGCGTCCATACCTTGCTGCCCTTGGCCGTGCAGGTCAGCGTGTTGTCACAGCAATCCTTTTCTATGAGCCATGGGGCGAGCAGACACACGACCTCTTTGACCCAATGGTGCAGACAATAAAGAAGAGCAACGGCACATGGGAGTATGATTATACTGTCTTTGACAAATATGTTGAACTGTGTGCCGAGTATGGCATCAACAAGCAGATAAACTGTTTCAGCATGTTGCCATGGGATATGAGTTTCCGTTATTTCGATGAGGCATCGAACAGCTACAAGGCACTCACCACAACATACTCTTCAACCGAGTACCGCGAATTGTGGACAAGCTTCCTCACAGCTTTCAAGGCACATCTGCAGCAGAAGGGATGGTTCGAGAAGACTGTCATCGCTGTCGATGAACGTGGTGAGGCTGCAATGCTCAAGGCATATGAGATTGCCGGCGGTCTTGGCTTCAAGATGGCTTTGGCGGGTAACTATCACAGTTCGCTTTGCGATATTCTTCACGACAAGTGCGTACAGCTCGGTCAGGAGCATCATATTAATGCGTCTCAACTTGCCGATCGTAAGTCAAAGAACCGTGTAACCACATTCTATACAAGTTGTGCAAACAGCGAACCTAACATCTATACTAACTCATATCCTGCCGAGGCTGCATATCTGCCAATCTATGCAGCAAAGATGAATCTCGACGGTTATCTGCACTGGTCATGGATGAACTGGGACGAGGATCCACTCATCGACAGCCGTTATCGCAAGTTCGGTTCAGGTGACACATACTGCTACTATCCCGGTAACCGTTCAAGCGTGCGCTTCGAACGTCTTATCGAGGGCATACACCAGTATGAGAAGATTCAGATTCTGCGTGAGGAGTACAGTGATAATGCCGACATGCTCTATAAACTCAATACACTGCTGGGCCGTTTCGTAGGTTCTGTAGCAGGTGAGGATTGCGCAGCATTGGTTGATGACCTCGAGGCGTTCCTCAACGGTCTTGAGGTTGAGATTCCTGAGCCTGCTACTATCGCAACCGGATACTATCACCTTATAAGCAAGGCTACTGCACGCAAGGAGCACCTTTACAACGATGCGACCCACACTGGCAATGGTAACCGTTTTACCTTGCAGTCCGATACAAAAGTGACCACCAACAATGGTATATGGCACATAACTTCGCTTGGCGGTGGTAAGGTAGGCATCAAGAACGGTGACGGAAACCCTATTGTTGCCGGTGGCGCAAACGCTACTTTGATGGGCTCATATAGCCAGCTCGGAATTGCCAATACATTCGAATATGGTGGCGTGTGCTACTATTACTTCAATGAAGCATTGAACTGTTCCAACAATAACTCAAGTTACATGGTAGGTGGTATCGAGCACCTCACTACTTGGGCTGCCGGTCCTGCTACAGCCGACGACAACCTATGGCGTGTAGAAGCGGTGAATGTCGAGGGCATGAACGTTTACGATGTTGTGGTCGAGGGTAATGCCGATGTATATGTCATCAACAATGCTACGGGCGAGAAAGCCTTCAACGGCGGTTTCTTCATGACAACGTCAGCTATCGACGAGTCAATGCTCTCAGTTGGCATTGTGGGCAATGTGCTGAAGGGTGCCGATGTCAATGTTGAGGGCAAGACAATCAAGGTTTCAAATATCAGTGCCCTTGCGACACCCGAGAAGCAGGACCTCTACAACACCAGCAATGGTGACGGTGTAATACCTCCTTATCGTATTCCAGGTATCTCTACAGCAAGCAACGGCCGCCTTATAACAGCTGCGGCACGTCTTGTCTGCGGTACCGACCCCGGTTACGGACAGGTTGACGTGGTCTGCCGCACAAGCGATGACCATGGCAAGACATGGAGTGACATGATTGACGTTGCTGTGGGTACAGGTCGTACATCGGCGACAGTGAACTATTTCGACACAGCATTTGGTGACCCAGCCATTGTTGCCGACCGCACAAGCGACGAGGTGCTCATCATTGCAGTTGCCGGCTGTACTGTGTATGGCAACGGCAACACCACACGCCAGAACCCCAACCTCATTGCCACAATCCTCAGTAAGGACAATGGCGAGACTTGGGAAGAACCAATCAACGTGACCGAGGAAATATATAGCCTTTTCGACGCCGGTAACCCAATCGAGTCGGCATTCGTGGGTGGCGGTAAGGTGTTCCAGAGCCGCATTGTAAAGAAGGACAAGTATTACCGTCTCTATGCAGCCATGTGTGCACGCCCCAACGGTAACCGCGTTGTCTATTCCGATGACTTCGGCAAGACATGGCATGCTCTTGGTGGGGCAAACGCACTCCCTGCTCCCGGTGGCGACGAGCCAAAGTGCGAGGAGTTGCCCGATGGCCGTGTAATCCTCTCGAGCCGTGTAGGTGGTGGCCGCATCTATAACATCTATACCTATAGCAACACCCTCACTGGCGAGGGCGAGTGGAGTACTAGTGTAAAGAGTACATTCGCAGGTTCGGGCCTCACTCCCGGCGGCAACTCAACCAACGGCGAGATTCTTGTTGTTCCTGTGCAGCGCAACAGTGACGGCAAGGAGATGTACCTTGTGCTTCAGTCATTGCCTACAGGCGGTGGCCGTACAAACGTGGGTATCTTCTACAAGGAGTTGACCGAACTTGCCGATTTCAACACCGTTGCCAACTTTGCAGACGGCTGGAACGGTTTCTTCCAGGTGAGCAACACTTCGTCGGCATACAGTTCAATGGACCTTCAGGCCGATGACCGCATCGGTTTCATCTATGAGGAGACACTTACAGGCTTCGGCAAACGCGACAACCCTGTATCAACCAGTTTCCCTACAGGTGCCGGACAGCACAACTTCGACGGTTTCGACAACATCTACGTGGCATATGACCTTGAATACATCACAAACGGCGCGTACAGCGTGAAGCGCGATGTTGACCAGCGTGCATTCGTACGTGAGTACTTCAATGCACTTGCCGATGAGGCAGGCATGCCTGCAGTCGATAGAGATGCTCTTGCTGCAGCGCTTGCTACACTGAGCGAGAAACCGACACCGGCCGAACTCGATGCCGTATATGCTGTG
The DNA here is from genome assembly GCA_045634085.1 of Bacteroidaceae bacterium. Taxonomy (GTDB): domain Bacteria; phylum Bacteroidota; class Bacteroidia; order Bacteroidales; family Bacteroidaceae; genus HGM04593. The sequence goes on along the minus strand of JAZQZM010000099.1, from coordinate 18,554 downwards.
TTCGCTGGTCAGGAACCCGCTGACAAGTGGGACGGTAAGGTGCTCACCTTTACAAACGTACAGCAGTCGGGTGCCGAACGTGCGCTGTATATCAATGGCAGCAATGTGCTCGATGTCAGCACCTCTTCGGCAACAGATTTGGGTGCAACGGCGCAGTTTCTTTGCAAGAAGGAGGCAAGCGGCAAGTACAGTTTTTTTAATGAGGCGGCACAGCTCTACATGATTTGGCGTGCCGGCGGTGACTATGGCTACAATAACAACAGCGGAACACTAGTGACATACAATGCGACATACTGCGACTGGAGCATCAACCAGACATCGGTTGCCGACAGATACTACATCGTGAGCAAGAGAGCCAACGGCAACGACGGTTCAATAATCCTCATGGCATCTGGCACTTTCGATGCATGGTCGGGCTCCGAGGGCTACAGCGCCAACTACAGCAACCATTTCCGTATTGATGTAGTGGACGTAGAGACCGGCGTTGATGAGGTGAAAGGGGAAAACGGAAAGGTTAAAGGTGAAATATATGACCTTGCAGGCCGCCATGTAAATGCAATTACCGAACGTGGCATTTATATTGTAAATGGCAAAAAGGTGCTGGTAAAATAATAATAAGCTTCCTATTCATATATGGAGAGGCCGGGTCAAAAGTATTTTTGATCCGGTCTCATTTGTTGAGGTTTGAATAAAAAAGAGTTGTTTTTAGGCGTGCGAAGTCCGAAAAACCGCAACCGACGCTGTAATGCGAGAGCAGAGAGTGCCCGCATTCTATGCCGAGCTACGAGGAGGAAAAGCCACTTAGTGGGTTAATTTACTAAGCGTAAATGAGCATTTTGAGGGCGAGCACAACAACAGAAGAACCTTTTTAGTCGGCCTCTTTTTCGTTTTATATTCCTTAACCAGAGTGTCAGCTGTTGCGCTCTGCCTCAATCTCCTCGGGCGACATAGGTTTGTACTTGCCCAGACGGCGCGCACCGCCCTCATGTACAAGCCAATCCTCCTCGCCACGCATACCGCCAAAGTTCTTCCATGCTTCGAGCTTGTCGTAGCAGATGAAGTCGGTGAACTGCTTCTCGGCACGCCATTTGTCAATGAGGTCGGGGATGAAGTAGATTCCCGGCTCTACAGTGAACACGAAGCCCGGCTCAAGAGCCTTTGCAAGACGCAATGACTTCCAGCCGAACAGCGGGCTCTTTGTACGGCCATCCTCGTAACCTACATTCACCTCGCCAAGGTTCTCCATATCGTGTACGTCAAGACCCATCATGTGGCCAAGACCGTGAGGCATGAACATGCATGTGGCACCGGCAACTGAAGCCTCGACAGGGTCGCCCTTCATGAGTCCGAGGTCAATCATACCCTTGGCAATCTCAGTAAGCACAAGCTTGTGCACCTCGCGGTACTCGATACCAGGACGCAAGTTCTCTGTTGCTGTGAGATGGGCACGACGCAGTATGTTGCACACTGTGCGCTGCTGCTCTGTGAAGTGAGTGCCCACTGGCATTGTGGTTGTGAGGTCACCGGCATAATGCATGGCATTCTCGCAACCGCTGTCAAGCAGCAGCATCTGGCCTTCCTTCAATGGCGCTGTGCCATAAGCGTGGTTGTGCAGTGTCTGTCCGTTGATTGTCGCGATAATGGGGAATGAGAGACCGAAGTTGTGTTTCTGGGCCTCGGCCTGCACAACGGCAACAATCTCGGCCTCGGTTGTTCCGGGACGTACTGCGCGCATTGCTGCACAATGCATGTCAACAGAGACATTTACAGCCTCCTCAATCTGAGCAATCTCCTCGGCACTCTTGTAGTTACGCTGTGCAACGACAGCCTTGATGAATTTTACAGAAGCCTTTGCAGCCTGCTCGGCAGGATTTATGCCCAACAGCTCCTGCAACCACACCTGATGCTCGCCGCGATAAGGAGGCAGGAAGTGAATCTCCTGACCCTTCGCCTGCGCGTCCTTTATATATGTGGCAAAATCGGCAAAGGGGCGTGTCTCCTCAATGCCCACACGTTCACTCTTCTCCTTGATTGTGGGCTGCACACCGGTCCACACAATAGAATCGATGGTAAGCTCGTCACCGAAGATTATCTCCTTGTCGTTGTCGACATCAATTACTGCTGCCAGGCCCTCATAATCCGATGCAAAGTAGTACAGGAATGTTGAGTCCTGACGGAAATGGTATGCATTGTCGGCATAGTTCATACCTGTGAAATTGTTGCCAAGGAAAATCAACAATCCACTACCCATTTTCTCTTTCAGCGCCTTGCGGCGTGCGATATAAGTCTCTTTAGAAAACATAGCTATAAGTTTTTTATCGTTTGTTCTACAGTATATTACTTGTCATCCCGGCAGAGCAGAGTGCAGGGATGTTCTCTTTAACAATTACCTTTTTATCACTGCGCGCAGCACGAACCACAGATGCCTGCCCACAGTAGGCAGGAGCCCATAATGGATGCTCATCACCTTGAAACGTTCAACAAGCGAAGCACGATGATGTTTCAAAGATAATCCATTCTGCAGATAGTTCACAACAACGGCATCTATTTTTACAAGCCTTGTCGATGCTTTCATCACCTTTATGCACCAGTCGACATCAGACGAAAGGCGGTACTTGAGGTCATACATGGGCGCTATGTCCCTGCGGGCATAGAACGCCTGATGACACACGAGCATACCGTCCCTGAAACTGCGCCAGTTGAGTTCCCCGGGTGCCTTGAGACGGCGCATACGCACGAATTCACGGGCATCATTCACCTCGGCTGTCTCGCCATAGAGCACATGCGGCAGTTCATCTTCACCGGCAATTGTGTCCACTATCCTCTGTAACGTATCAGGAGCATAGAAGGCATCACCCGCATTCAGGAAGCATAGATAATCGCCGGTTGCAAGGGCAATACCCTTGTTCATGGCATCATATATGCCGTTGTCACGTTCACTCACAATGTGGGCGAACCCGATGCCGCTTGCCTTGGCCTTGGCAACGGTATCGTCCTTTGAACCGCCGTCAATGAGCAGACACTCATAGTTAGTGTATGTCTGTGACAGCACGCTTTGCAGCGTCGGCTCAATTACCGTAGCAGCATTGTAGGTTACGGTTATTATCGAAAACTTGGGTTTCAGTGCCATAATCATTCAATACCTTTCACTTTCCTGTATATGATGAAGCCAACGAGGAGAACAATGACCACGCCTGCAAGTATCGACATATAAAGCGACCAGTCATGACTTGCCTCCATAAGTTCATCGACACACTTGAACTCGATTGTGTGCTCACCGGCGGGAACAGGAAGGGCACGGAGCACGTAGTTGGCACGTACAGGTGTAACCTCCTTGCCATCGATGTAAGCCTTCCATGTCTTGTAATACACCTCGGAGAATACAGCCATCTTCGGAGCCTCGCAACTGCTCTTGTAGATGATGTTGCCCGGGTTACGGTACTCTATAAGTTCAATGGTTCCACTGGCCGTATTATTGTACTGGACAGGATTCTCAATCTTGTTCTCCCAGCACTTGTCAACAAAAGCAACCTCCTTATTTACATTGTCAAGCGCAGCAATCTCCTCATTCGCATTGGCAACCCAGTCAATGCCATCAACCAGCCAACAATAGCCGAAAGCGTCGCTGTTGAGAACGACATCGCCGGCCGATGTTCCCTGAATGAAATACTTGGTGTTGAGCATGTCGAGCACACGCTTGTTGCCCTTGCCTATCTGATGCTCGATAAGGTCCTGATAACGCGAGAGTTTGGCAGGACTGTATCCGCCAATTGAGTTATGGTAATACGAAGTGAACGATTGGTTGAAGATGTTGCCTCGCGTGTAGTCAAGCACCCTGTAGTGGTTGTCGCCCTCGATTGAATGGATGAACTTGTCGGCATCGGTAATGCGTATTTCGGTAGTCTGTTTCTTCGCCATGAAGTGGCCGTCGTTGACAAAACGCTTGCACACGGGCCACATGTCAAGCAGGAACAGTACACCAAACGCAAGCACTAAAGCCCAACTCCTGATACTCTTTACAAAAGTATAGAGATACATCAATGCTGCCGCAGCCGCGATGAAGCCGAATGAGCGCCATGCATCGCTTGAGAGCATTGACTGACGTTCGGCGATAAGCGCATCGTACAGTTCGGGAACATCGGCAAACTGTGCATCGGTAACGGCCGTAAAGTCAAACAGTGAGTTGCCGAAGAGAGCAAGAACAAGTGTCAGTCCACCGACGACACCGAAAGATGTGTACACTCCCTTCAAGGCTGCATCCTTCTCTCCCTGGGCAAGCATCTCCATAAACCTCTTCACTGCAATGACAGCCATCGTCGCCATGGTCAACGTTGTTATGACCAAAGCCTGCGAAGGAGCCCTGAACTTATTGTACAAAGGCAGATACTCAAAAAGCAGATTGTTCACACTCTCAAGATTACTGCCCCACGCAAGCACCAGTGAGAACAGCGTTGCAGCAAGCAGCCACCACTTCTCGGGGCCACGTACAATAACCAATCCAAGCACAAACAGGAAACACACGATGGCTCCGGCATAGACAGGGCCCGATGTTCCGAACTGTGCCTGCGGACCCCAATATGCTGGAGCATGCATTGCCATTTCCGTGGCCTCCTTTCTTATCTTGCTCTGGTTGCTGCCTATGTAGTTCCTGATTTCATCCTCTGTAGCATTGGGATATGCATCCTGCACGGCCTGAACATAGTTCATTGCAACAGAATACTCGGCATAGGGATAATATGCCTTATAAAAGGCACTATTCTTGTCTACCTTGTACGATGACGCCGAACCGTAGATATTGGGTACAAGCAAGGTAAGACTCTCCATCTTACCATAGCTCCAGCGGAATGCATACTCGGTGTCAAGTCCCGTTGCACCGTCACTGTCGGCAGCCTTCAGGGCCGAACCGCCACGCATGGACTCCTTGGAGTAATCGGCTGTAGGCAACAGGATTCCCACCGCAGGGGCAACAGCAAGCATTGCCACAACTGCAAGCACTGCGGTTGCCTTGCCATAGTACGGCAACCACTTCTCCTTGATTGCATACACAAGATACACTATTGCAATGATAGCCGCAATTATGGCTGTATAGTAGCTCATCTGCTGATGACTCCAGTAGATGTTGAGTCCGGCGAATATGAGTGTGACCAGCGCACCCTGCAGCAGTTTTCTCCTGTACATCATTATCATGCCTCCGATGATTGGTGCCATTGTAGCAATAACCAGGCTCTTGTTCATGTGTCCGGCACCTATGATGATGAAGTTGTACGACCCCAACGTGTAGACTATCGAACCGGCAATACTGAGCCAAGGCTTGCAGCCCAATGCAAGGAACAGTATATAACAGCCAACGAATGTGGCAAAGATACATCCGATGTGACGGCGCGAAGCCCCGAAGACATTAAGGGTAAGCACATCGCCCAACGGCTTATATACATTTGCCGGCTGCGGCGAGTAAGTATAGTTGCACGGCATTCCCGAGAACATGGAGTTCGACCAGTAGGAGTACTCCCCACTCTCCTCGTGATAATCCTTGGCATCCTTACCCCAGGCCATTGAGCCTATGGCATCGTCTTGCTTGATATCCTTTCCCTCGAGCACCGGACTGAAGTAGACCAGTGTCAGTACAAGAAAAACAAGCACGGCAATCGCGTGCGGCACCATTGCCTTCCAATCAAAATTCTTCATATATCAACTATTTTCTGTTATTCATTGTCATTTCCTCAAGCAAGCGGAACATGTTCTCCTCATACTTCTCGATGGTATACCCCTTGCTTATATCATCGTATGCACCCCAGGCTTTCTGTGCGAACTCCCCGGGAGTCATCCTGTCAACATCAAGCAACGCCTTTTCAAAAGCATCGTATTCCAGGCAATCGACCACTACACCGTTCTCCCCGATGTCAACTCCTGTGGCACGGCTGCACACAGGCAGCAGGGCACCGTTGCCCAGCACATTGAGCACAGCCACAGCACCGCCCTCGGATACCGACGGGTTAAGCAGTATTCCGCACTGCGAAAGGATATCGGCGAACTCCTGCGACTCAATGTCGACAAACCCGTGCATCACGATATTGCCGGCAGCCTTAATGGCAGGCATGTAATAATCCCAGAAGGCGGTCTCCTGTCTGCTGCCGCCACATATATGTAATGTAAATTCGGGATGTGCCACAGCAAAGTCAACAGCTATGTCAAGTCCCTTGTGAAGCATTCCCGCACTGCCGAACCAGAGTATATCCCTGCGGCACTTTGCAAAGTCCTTCTCCCTTGAAGGCTCGGCAACCTTGAAGTAGAATGCCGGCAGACACCTGTAATGCCCGTCGCGTGAATCCTCCTTGACAAAACAGTCACGCACATACTCATTGCCCAGACAGATGACGGCATTGCTGAAGCGTGCCTCGTAATAGTTCCTGGGGTCGCCGGGAATGTAGCGGTTCGAGCTGAGCATCCAGCGGCCATGACGGTTATGGAAATCCATGTTGCGCCCGGCTGTATGTCTGTAGTTGAAACATGTCTCGGCACCAACGGAGTAGAATATGCGCAACGGTTCCTCTTTACCGCCGGCACCGAACGAGCCCATGAAGGCGTTGCCGTTGATTCCGAACACCACATCATAGGGGGTGTAGTCTATCCCTGTTTTGGCGCGCGAAGAGCAGTCGACACTGTAGCCAAGGCGGTCGAAACAGCGTGCAGCTACCAGGCACTCGGTAAGGTTCGAGTGGTGCTTGGGCAGTTCATTTCCCGTAAAGGCCTCGGGCAGGTGACACATGAGCACACGTTTGCTGCGGCGCTTACGGAACACATCCTTAACAAGCCTGTCACTCGAGAATAGACGCTGCACCACGGAGACAATCTTCTCCCCCATTCGGCGCTTGGCTATGGGCCATAGACGCGATATTTCGGAACGGTTCAGTTTCATGGGCACACTCACTAAAGTTTTCTGTATATGTTGCAGGTCTGTTCAACCATGCGTTCAATTGAGAACTCCTTGCTGCGCTGGAGTCCCTTCTCACCAAGTTCCTTACGCAGCGTGGAACTTACAAGCAGTTCCTTGAGGCTATCCTGCATCGACTGCGCATCATTGGGATTGAAGAACATTGCAGCATCGCCGGCCACCTCGGGGAAAGAACTTGCATTACTGAGACACACAGGGCATCCGTTGGCAAAAGCCTCGAGAATTGGAATACCGAACCCCTCGTAATGCGACGGAAACACAAAGCACAGCGCATAACGGTAGAGTGATGCCATCTGGGCATCATTTGCAGCAATGTGCACAAGCCTGTCGGCAATGCTCCACTTGTTGAAAAGTTTAATCTCCGATGACGTAAAAGGCGAGCCTGTACACACAATCCTGAGATTGGGGTCAAGATTGAATATGGGACGTATGGCCGAGAGCCATGGAAGAAAATTCTTGTATCCTTTGCGTTCGCCCACATAAAGCACGTACCTGTCAAAAAGCTGCGGCGAGGGTTCCGCTATGGGGCGGTAGCCATGATGCACGACGCTTATCTTCGAAGGGTCGGTACCGAGCAATTCTATAATGTCGCGCTTGGTATTCTCGCTGACGGCTATGATGTGGTCGGCCTCGGCAATAAGACGTTTCTTGTGCGGGATTGTGCGGTCATAGATGAGCACATCCTGCGGATAGCGTTCGAATGTCATGTCGTGCACAGTGAGCACAACCGACTTGCCGCGTTTCTTTACCGGCTTGAGGAAGTAGGGGTCGAAATATGTAGGGTGGAATATGTCGTAATCGGCGAACTTTGCAGCCTTCCATGCAATATGCCTGTTTACGAGCATATACATCTGACGGCGGAAACGGTAGTTCTTGGGGAATGTTATCGTCTCATATCTGTGGCCATATGTCTCGGTGACATAATGGTTCTCGCAGTAGCGCATGGGAATGTCCGCGGTAAACTCATCGGCCGGCAGGTTGTACATGAGGTCGGCAAAATAGCGTGTCACACCGCCGAAGCGCTGGAACGTGAACATCTGGTTATCAAAAAGTATCTTCTTCATCGGTTATTCCACTTTTTTACGTTTGAACAGGAAATCAAAAATCTCCTGCAGTTCCTTGCTGCGTGCCACAGCCGCAACTCCAATATAAAGCAGCGCTGCAATTGCAATGCGCGACAGCAGCAGTACAAGTTCTTCATCAATATCCATCGTCAGCCTGTATGTAACACCCATAACAGCTGTGGCAAGCAGCATGTATGGCACGACATCGCGAAGGAACATCGTCAGTCTCAGCGCAATCTCCTTGCCCACAAAATAACGCCACACGAACAGCCAGCACACATTGAAGATGCAATAACACACAATCATGAACTTTATTCCGCAAGAGTACACAAACAACAGTATTGCAAGCATGAGCACTCCCTGCACTATGGTGCACCACATGAAAGTCCTTGAACGGCCACGGCTGACAAGCAGGTTCGTAAGCATCGACTGCACAGGCATGAAAGCACCCCACACTGCCAGCATGCGCAGCATTCCGGCACTCTCAATCCACTTGTCAGTGATGACTATTGTTATAAGTTCGGGAGCAACAAGCGAAAGCCCCAGCATTGCAGGGAAAGAGACAAAGGCTGTGAAGCGCAGCATCTTGCGGAACACGCGCAACTGGCGGTCGCGGTCGTCGGCAACCTTTGCCAGCGCAGGTTGCCCTACAGCATTGACCATTCCGTTCACCACCTCACCGCCCATGTTGAACCACTCGGCAGCCTTGGTGTAGTTGCCCACATCGGTACGCGTGTAGAACTTGCCGAGGATAAACGAGAATATGTTCCAGTTGAAACGCTGGAACACATTTGTTATCAACAGACGGTAACTGAAAGCAAACAGGTACCTGAGCGGAGCAAAGTTCACCTTAAAGCTCGGGCGCCATGGAGTAAAGTACCAGCACACGATTGTCCTTACCAACACATACACTATGCTCTGCGTTGCAATGCCCCAATACGAAAAACCGTTAAGCGCCAGCACAACGCCAACTGCACCCGACACCACAATCGAAAGTATCAGCGCAATGGACTTCTGCTTGACCTTGAGTTCGCGGAACAGATAGGCCGACGGTGCGATACCGAACCCTGCCACCACAAATCCCAGGAAGTTGTAGCGCGAGAGCCACACCAGCACAGGCTGGCCGAAGAAATCGGCGATAAACGGCGCACAAAAGAACAGCACTCCATACATGAACAGCGATATAAGGATGTTGAACCAGAAGACTGCATTGTAGTCGTCATGGGTCACACTCTTGCGGTTGGCTATTGCTGCCACAAAACCGCTGTCCTGCAGAGAGCCGGCTATTGCCGAGAAGATGGCAAGCATACCTATGACGCCATAGTCATTGGGGCCAAGTATGCGCGCCAGATACACGCCGAAGAAAAGACTGAAGAACTGACACACCACATTGCTCATGCCGCCCCAAAGGAACCCCTTTGCGACAGCATGTTTAAGATTGCTATGTGATGTATTGCCTTTAGTCATTGCTCTCATATTTCCTTAGCCCAAAGGAACCCCTTTGCGACAGCATGTTTAAGATTGCCATGCAATGTATTACCTTTAGTCATTGCTCTCATATTTCCTTGGCCCAAAGGAAACCATTTGCGACAGCCTTACTTGATTTCGCTACCTGGTTTTGCCTGTGGAGTCACTGTAAGCAATGAGAGCTTGCCCTCGTTGTCCTCAGCACTCAGAATCATACCTTCGCTGACAATACCACGCATTGTACGTGGAGGCAGGTTGGCAATGAAGCACACCTGCTTGCCTACGAGTTCCTCGGGCTTGAAGTGCTTTGCTATACCCGAGATGATGGTACGGGTCTCGAGACCGTCGTCAATCTTGAACTGCAACAGTTTGTCGGCCTTAGGAACCTTTGTGCACTCGAGCACTGTACCCACACGCATGTCGAGCTTGAGGAAGTCGTCGAATGTACACTCCTGGCGCACAGGATTAGCCTTGTAGTTGGCAGCCTCGTTCTCTTTCTTGATGCGCTCAAGACGGTCGAGCTGTGCCTGGATTGTCTCGTCCTCAATCTTCTCGAACAGCAGACCTACCTCGCCAAGCTCATGGCCTACGGCAAGCAGTTCGGTACTGCCAAGGCTTGTCCACTCGAATGATGCGAGGTTGAGCATGCCGCGGAGCTTCTCGCTGCTGAATGGCAGGAATGGCTCGAATGCGATAGAGAGGTTTGCGACAAGTTGCAAAGAGAGGTTGAGGATTGTAGCCACGCGTTCCATATCGGTCTTCGCGAGTTTCCAAGGCTCAGTCTCGGCAAGGTAACGGTTACCGATGCGGGCAAGTTCCATAGCCTCCTTCTGCGCATCGCGGAACTTGTACTGGTCGAGCAGATTCTCAACCTTGCCCTTTACATCGACGAACTCGGCAACGATAGCCTTGTCATAGTCGGTAAGTTCGCCACATGCAGGCACCTTGCCGTCGAAATATTTCTTTGTAAGAACCAGGGCACGGTTCACGAAGTTACCGTATACTGCAACAAGCTCATTGTTGTTGCGTGCCTGGAAATCCTTCCAAGTGAAGTTGTTGTCCTTTGTCTCAGGCGCATTGGCTGTGAGTACATAGCGCAAAACATCCTGCTTGCCAGGGAAGTCAACAAGATACTCGTTGAGCCATACAGCCCAGTTGCGTGATGTAGAGATTTTGTCATCCTCAAGGTTAAGGAACTCGTTGCTTGGAACGTTGTCGGGCATCACATACTTGCCGTGAGCCTTCATCATCACAGGGAAGATGATACAGTGGAACACTATGTTGTCCTTGCCGATGAAGTGCACAAGACGTGTATCCTCACTCTGCCACCACTGCTCCCATGTGCCATGCTTCTCGGGGTTCTTGTCGCAAAGCTCCTTAGTGTTCGAGATATATCCGATTGGGGCGTCGAACCACACATAGAGCACCTTGCCGTCGGCACCCTCAACAGGAACGGGGATTCCCCAGTCAAGGTCACGTGTCATGGCGCGTGGCTGCAGGTCCATGTCGAGCCAGCTCTTGCACTGACCGTACACGTTGGGACGCCACTCCTTATGGTTCTCAAGAATCCACTCTTTGAGCCACTGCTGGTAGTCATTGAGAGGCAGATACCAGTTCTTTGTCTCCTTGAGTACAGGAGCCTCGCCGGTCTCCTTCGAACGTGGGTTAATGAGCTCAGTCGGTTCAAGCGCACGGCCGCAACCCTCCTCGCACTGGTTTCCGTAAGCCTGCTTGTGGCAGTAAGGGCACTCGCCCACCACATCGCGGTCGGTGAGGAACTTCTCGTTCTTCACATCGTAGAACTGCTTTGAGGTCTGCTCGACGAGCTTGCCGTCATCGTAGAGCTTACGGAAGAACTCCGAAGCGAATTTATGATGGGTCTCTGATGTAGTACGGCTGTACACATCGAACGAGATACCGAAGCCCTCGAAACTCTCCTTGATGATGTTATGATAACGGTCCACTACATCCTGTGGAGTGATACCCTCCTTGCGGGCGCGCTGTGTAACGGGTACACCGTGCTCGTCACTGCCACCGATGAAGAGAACATCCTCGCCCTTAAGACGAAGGTAACGCACGTAGATGTCGGCAGGTACATACACACCCGCCAGGTGACCGATGTGGACAGGGCCGTTAGCGTAAGGCAGAGCCGATGTCACAAGAGTTCTTTTGAAATTCTTTTCCATTTTCAGTTATATTTTGATTTTATCTTTGATTTTGCATCGTAATGGGAATGCCGCATTCGGGCATCAATTTTACAAAAGTAACTATTTTATTTTAAATAACGGGCATGCGCGTGTGAGATTCAGCATATAAATGGGAATGTTGTGGCTTTTTCTGCAAAAAAAGAGTATCTTCGTGCCGCAATGAAGAATATAAGAGCAAAAATAGAACATTACTGCTCCATGAGCGATGAGGCTCTGCAGGCGATGCTCGGGAGCATGACCCCAATGCGTTGCCCCAAAAATACGGTGTTGGTACGCTCGGGCATCACAGACAGGAACATATATTTCATTGAGGAGGGTGTCACCCGTTCCATTTTCCACAAGGACGGTACAGACACTACCACTTGGTTCAGTCTTGAAGGTGATACTACTTTCGGAATGCACTCGCTTTATCACAGTACACCATCTGTAGAAAGTATCGAGACCTTGACCGACTGTATTATATATGTCATGCCCATTGAAAAACTCAATGCTCTTTATGAGAAATATATTGACATTGCCAATTGGGGAAGGGTCATTCATCAGGAGTGTAATATTCTGCTGAGTCACCTGTTCGTGGAGAGACTGCAGTTGCCCCCGAAGGAGCGTTACGAAAAATTCCTTGAGCACTATCCGGGGTTAATCAATAGGGTAAAACTGAAATATGTTGCCGAGTTTCTGGGAATCAGCATATATACGCTTAGCAGAATAAGAAGCAAAAAATGATTTTTTGCCTAAAAGCAAAGAAATGCACATGCGGCATCCCTATCTTTGTGGCAAGGAACAATATAAAATCACAGGCAAAATGCAGAAAAACACATTTTCATCGGCACATTTTACCGACACAAAGCCGCACTTTGAACTGCTCGACGGCCTACGCGGAGTAGCAGCAATCCTGGTCCTCTTCTATCATATTTTCGAGGGGTTCGCATTCGCCGAGGCCACGAACGGCGCAGGAGACGGAATCATACGCACACTGAACCACGGACACATTGCAGTGGACTTTTTCTTTATCCTTTCGGGATTCGTTATAAGTTATGCCTATGATGACCGTTGGAAAAAGATGAGCACTTGGCAGTTCTTCAAGCGCCGACTAATACGCCTGCATCCCATGCTCATAATGGGAGCAATAATAGGCTTCATCGCATTTGCAATTGCAGGCTTCGGGCGTTGGGACGGCACCACAGCACCCACCGGTTGGGTAATGACAGCGCTGCTGCTTACAATGTTCATGATACCCGCTGTGCCGGGCGTGCCATACGAGGTGCGTGGCAACGGCGAGATGTTCCCTCTCAACGGCCCGGGCTGGTCATTGTTCTTTGAGTACATAGGCAACATACTGTATGCACTTTTCATGCGCCGCATGTCTACAAAAATCCTTACAATTTTCACAATACTCCTTGGCGCCGTACATGCATGGTTCTTCATCGGCAACATCTCGGGTTACGACATGATTGGCGTAGGCTGGACCATTGACGAGGTGAACTTCTGGGGCGGCATGGTGCGTATGATGTTCCCATTCACAATGGGTATGCTGCTTGCGCGCACATTCAGGCCACGCAGGATAAAAGGCGCATTCTGGATATGCAGCATTGCACTGATTGTCCTGTTTGCAGTACCTCCAGTCGCTTCTACCGGCAACATAAGCCTCAACAGCCTTTACGAATTCATATGCATAGCTTTCATATTCCCGCTTATCGTATGGGTTGGCGCATGCGGCAGCACAGGCGGCAAACTCACGTCAAAGACTAACAGGCTACTTGGCGACCTCTCGTACCCACTGTACATTGTACACTACCCCATAATGTATATATTCTACCGTTGGCTCATTAAGAATAATATTTACACACTTGGCGAGTGTTGGGAGGTTGCAGCACTTGTGATAGTATCGAGCATCCTGCTCGCATTCCTATGCCTGAAGCTCTACGATGAACCAGTCCGCCGTTGGCTTGCCGGCAAATTCATTAAGAGACGAAAGTAACCTGCTGATATCCAATGCAGGCGCTCATACGGGCGCCTGCATTGTTATTTATAATTAAATTAATTTTTTATAGTGAAATTTTCCTTATCTTCGCGCCAAAATAGAGAAAACCATGAAAATAGCACTTATAGGATACGGAAAGATGGGCAAGACCATTGAGAGAATTGCCCTTGAGAGAGGACACGAGATTGTGTCGATAATTGATGTAGAGAACCATGACGACATTAAAGGCAAGGCTTTTGCGAGTGCCGATGTTGCCATTGAGTTCACAGCTCCACACGTAGCATACAACAACTGTATTCAGGCAATGGAGGCAGGCGTGAAGGTTGTTAGCGGCAGCACAGGCTGGTACCAGCAGCACGAGGCCGAGATGCGCGAGAAATGTGAGAAGGAGGGCAAGACACTGTTCTGGTCGAGTAATTTCAGTCTTGGCGTTGCAATCTTTGCAGCGGTGAACCGTCACCTTGCCCGTATAATGAGCCGCTTCGACAACTACGGTGTGAAAATTGAAGAGACCCATCACATTCACAAGCTCGATGCCCCAAGCGGCACAGCGATAACCCTTGCCGAGGGCATTCTTGAGAATATCGGTCACAAGTTCAACTGGGTGATGGGCGACCTTACCAACCCCGATGGTACCGTAACCAAGGGTAACGTACCCAAGGCTACAGAGATTAAGATTGACGCAATACGCCGCGACGAGGTGCCCGGCATCCACACCATCACCTACGGTTCGGACGAAGATACCATAACCATTACCCACGATGCCCACAACCGCAACGGCTTTGCATTGGGTGCTGTGATTGCGGCAGAGTATACTGCAGGGCATAGCGGCCTGCTTGGCATGAAGGATTTGTTGGATTTCTAAAGAACTGTTACCTATGGATTTTAATTTTCGTTTATTGGGCAGGAATGTAAAGACTACTCGCAAGGCACTCATTAAAATGAGTGTATGTATTGCGCTTTATATCGCTTTTCTCATTTGGGTGAAAAGTTGGATGGGTGTGCTTGTGATTCCGTTCATAATAGACAACTACACTACCCGTTTCATTCCATGGGGCTGGTGGAAGAAGTCGGACAACGCAGTGCTGAGGAAAGTCATGAGTTGGGTAGATGCCATTGTGTTTGCCTTGGTAGCCGTATACTTCGTGCACATATACTTTTTCCAGAACTATGTGATTCCGACCTCGTCACTCGAAAAGACATTGCTTGTAGGTGACTACCTCTTTGTGAGCAAGCTGAACTATGGTCCACGCAAGCCACAGACACCACTCAGCATGCCTCTTACACAGCACACATTGCCAATCTTCAACTGCAAGAGTTACCTTGACTTCATCCAGTGGGGCTACGAACGCGTTGCAGGCATTGAGGAGATTGAACGCGGCGACATCGTGGTGTTCAACTATCCTGCCGGTGACCTGGCTACAACAAACCCGGGAGTCATTGACCTGCATGCTGTATGCTATGCCTACGGTTTCGAGAAGAACGCTATAGACAAATACAGGCCCGCCAATGACTCGGAGTACCCCGAAGCCATAGCCCGATACAGGAACTACATGCAGCAGTTGCCCGCCGAACAGGCACATGAACTGTACAGCAAGCACTATGCCGACGGACTGGAGATTGTCAAACAGTATCCCGATGCTTTGGGCGAAATTGTATACCGCCCAGTAGACCGCCGCGAAAACTACGTAAAACGCTGCGTAGGACTCCCCGGTGAGACCCTTGAGATAAAGGACAAAGTTGTCTACATCAACGGCAAGCCCGTTGACCAGCCCAAGAACCTCCAGTTCAACTACATGGTCAAATTCCGCCAGGCAATGCCCGAGCACATACGCAAAGAGCTCGGCATAAGCATGGAGGACCTCAACGACCAGCAGATGCAGCAGCGCGCCATGGGCATGGGAGAGCTCCCCCTTACACAGGAGAGCTACAACAAGCTGAAGAACAACAGCACACTCGTAGAGTACATTGCAATGGCCGACAAGAACAGCACCGATGGCATATACCCGCTGAACGGCAACACCGGATGGACTGTCGACAACTACGGCCCCGTATGGATTCCAAAGAGAGGTGAGAGCATAAAGCTCACCATGAACAACATCGCAATTTACGAACGCCCCATTGTGGCATACGAGGGCAATACACTAGAGATAAAGGAGGGCAAGATATTCATCAACGGCAAGGAAAGCGACAGCTACACCTTCAAGATGGACTACTACTGGATGATGGGCGACAACCGCCACAACAGTGCCGACTCGCGCTGCTGGGGATTCGTGCCCGAGGACCACGTTGTAGGCAAGGCACTCTTCGTTTGGCTCTCACTCGACAAGGACCTTGGCCTCTTCGACGGAAAGATACGTTGGAACCGTCTATTCCGCGGCGTAAACAGTTTTGACTGATGAAAGTACTTTCACACCCCTTATACCTGGCACCCGTTCCGCTGTACGTAGAGCTCTACAGTGGAACGGGGCTTCTCATTGACGGTGATACACCGTTCACAAAGCAGACATTCCGCAACCGCACATCAATAGCATCGGAGAACGGAATGCTAAGCCTCAACATACCTGTAGTACACGACGGCGGAAGGACAGCCATGCGCAACGTACGCATAAGCGAGCACGGCAACTGGCGCCGCCAGCACTGGAACGCACTCGTCAGTGCCTACCGCAACAGCCCGTTCTTCGACTACTACGCCGATGACTTCGCCCATTTCTACGAAGAACGCGACGGGTTCCTCATAGACTTCAACATACGCCTGCACAACACAGTGTGCGAGCTTCTGGGACTTGAAAGGGAGATAGGGATTATCACAGCGCAAGAGATTGAAGAACTCGCTTCACAGGCAGCAATATGTGACCTGCGCCACATTGCAGAGCCCAAGGCACTTGCGGCATACACTGGGAAGCCACAGCAATATTATCAGGTATTTGCCCAGAGACACGGATTCATCCCCAACCTGAGCATAGCCGACCTGCTCTTCAACATGGGTCCCGAAGGACTGATAACATTAAGGGAGAATTGTTTATAACAACATAAAACCAACAAATAAAGGAAACATATCAAAATGTTTCCTTTATTTGTAATAAGCAATTGGTTTCCTTACTTCTTCTTACTGACCTTCAGTTCAACAATAAAGGCAATCAAGAGTCCGAGGCCACCGAACAGAAGTACACATGAACCGTAGACAGCACTTCTTATCTGAAACGAACTCTCCATAAAGTCCGCGAAATTATAGTGAACGGCAAAGGCAACCAACATGCCGATTCCAAGCCCCATAAACAGACAACCGAACTTCAATGCCGAAGAAGAGAGCTTAGGGATATTTGTCGAAAAATCGATTTTCCCGCTCAAGATCTCGGGGGTAAGTTTATCCCCAATCTTGTCAATGATCATCAGGCGTTCCTTTTTACGCACAAAGAGTTCAAACAACTTATAAATACCCAAAGTGATAATACCAATAACGGCAGGGACCATAATAAAATCCATCATAATTATTTAAATTTAAAGGTTAACAATTCATTCCTTACACCCTTTAGACGCAACAACTCCCGAACGGTTACATTTTTCTTCTATTTTTTTGGGAATTTTGTAACCGGAACGCCTTTTCTGCGTCTATTAGATAGATGAAGCACGACGATATACATATAATAAAGGAGATTCTCGGCGGAAAAAGCGAACAGTTCGAGCATATCCTCAACAGATACAGCGGGCAGGTATTCAACCTCATTGCCCATATTGTCCCGTGCAAGGAAGATGCAGAGGAACTGACACAGGATGTATTCATCAAGGTGTTCCGGCTACTATCCTCATTCAAGGAAGAGAGCAGTTTCTCGACCTGGATATACCGCATCGCAACCAATACCGCACTCTCGGCCGCACGCAAGAGAAAGCACGACACGCTTCACATGGACGATGCCGCATATTCAAACATCCCGGACGAGATTATAGATGAGGCGCTGGACAACGACAGCGAAGAACAACTGCAAAGACTGTCCGATGCCATTGAGATGCTCAACGCCGATGAGCGTGCCTTGATAACCCTTTATTATATGAATGAGAAGCCTGTTGCCGAGGTGGCCTCGATACTGGGACTTACAGTAAGCAATGTGAAGATAAAGCTACTCCGCACAAGGAAAAAGTTATACCTCATAATGAATGACTTATGAAACAGGAAGCAAAAGACCGAGGCTTGAAAAAGGCATTGGGCAGCAAAAACAGTGCACTGCCTTCAAATTTCACCTTCTGCACAATGCGGAAGGTTGAAGAGTATATACGCACAAGAGAAAAGAGAGCAGAGCAACAGATGCTCTACTCCATTGTTGCCGTATCGGCAGCCCTGTCTGCCGTTCTTGGGATTATTGTGGATCATTTCTACGGAGAAGAGCTGAAAAGGATGTTCTCGAGCATTGCAGAGACATTCCTGCAACTCGACAAATTCGCAACGCCCTACATACTCTTTGCAATAATACTCATTCTTCTTATCCTGTTTGACCATTGGATGAGAAGCAGCTATTACAAACAGCACAAAGAATGACAGCCCATATTACAATGAGCCGTTTAACACAATTAGGGCCGCACTGATGTGCGGCCCTAATTAATTATTATAGGCAATTATCAATCTTTAAGCTTAGCCTTGATGAACTCGCGGTTCAAACGGGCGATGTTGCTGATTGAAACGCACTTTGGACACTCGGCCTCGCAAGCACGTGTGTTGGTACAGTTACCGAAACCAAGCTCGTCCATCTTGGCAACCATTGCCTTAACACGCTTCTTAGCCTCAACCTTACCCTGTGGGAGCAATGCGAACTGGCTAACCTTAGCCGATACGAACAACATTGCAGAACCGTTCTTACAAGCAGCTACACAAGCACCGCAACCGATAC
>JAZQZM010000098.1:0-34019 GCA_045634085.1 Bacteroidaceae bacterium | reverse complement strand
ATGGGAAGGTCGTACTGTGTTATCCCAAAATAAAGGATGGCGGCATTGATGCTGTCGTGGACAATTTTGTCAGGGAGATAAAGAAAACAACCGGTGTAAAGCTTGTCAAAGATAGGCTGAAGGATGGTCTGTTCCTTGGTTGGGATGTGCAAGAAGCCGCAAAGAAGGGAGATGCGCACATTGTGTTGTATGTCGATGAATATATGCTCAAAGAGGCTTATAGGCTATCTGTTACCCCGAAAAGAATAAACATCGCAGCATCAACACCAGCAGGCTTCTTCTATGCGTTCCAGACACTAAAGCAGCTGATGCCACGTAATGTGATGGCCGGTGTGAGAGACGAAAATATCAAGGAGTGGAGTGTTCCCTGTGTCTTTATTGTTGATGAACCTCGCTTCGGCTGGCGTGGATTCATGCTCGACGAGGGTCGTCACTTCTATGGCAAAGAGGAGATAAAGAAGATTATCGATGTGATGGCGGCATACAAGATGAACCGTTTCCACTGGCACTTGACCGAGGATCAGGGTTGGCGCATTGAGATAAAGAAATATCCTAAACTTACCGAGGTAGGTGCATGGCGCGACAGCAAGGTGCTCGGTTGGGGTGATGTAAAGCCCGACGGCATACGTTACGGAGGTTACTACACTCGCAAGGATGTAAAGGAGATTGTGGAGTATGCAAAGGAACGCTTCATTGAGATTGTTCCCGAGGTTGATATACCGGGTCACTCACAGGCGGCTGTGGCTTCTTATCCCGAATTCCTTGCATGTGACCCCGAGAACAAGCACGAGGTGTGGTTGTGGCAGGGCGTTTCGGCCGATGTAATCAACGTGGCAAATCCGCAGGCTGTGCAGTTTGCAAAGGATGTCATCGACGAACTGACCGAGATGTTTCCGTTCGGCTACATACACCTTGGTGGCGACGAGTGCCCTACGAGCAAATGGGAACGCAACAGCGATTGCCAGGCTCTTTTGAAGGAGATTGGCTCAACCAGCTACCGCGACTTGCAGATACACTTCTACAAGCAGTTGAAGGAGCACATTGCACAGAAACCTGCAGACAAGCAGCGTAAGCTCATCTTCTGGAACGAGGTGCTGCATGGCAACACAGAGTCTTTGGGCAATGACATCACAATCATGGCATGGATAGGTGCCGACAGGGCCGCTAAGGATGCAGCAATGCGCGGAATGACAACAATCCTCTCACCGCAGATTCCTTACTACATCAACCGCCGTCAGTCCAAATTTGAGACCGAACCGCTTTCACAGGGTCACGGTGACGAGACCGTGGAGCGCGTGTACAACTACAAGCCAATGAATGATGTTGCCGAGGAACTTCAGCCAAAATACATGGGTGTTCAGGCTAACTTCTGGACCGAGTGGGTAGAGGAGCCTTCTGTTGTGCAATACCTGATGTTGCCACGTCTGGCAGCCGTTGCCGAGGCCGGTTGGACACCTGCCGAGAAAAGGGACTACAAGGAGTTCCTTGAACGCATTCAGGGTGAAGCCGAGTATTACCGCCTGAAAGGTGTGGACTACGGCAAGCATATTTTTAAACAATAGACAATGTAATTTTAACCATATTTAAACATGTAATATATCAAGTTTTATTGTGTTGTGAATAAAATACTACATCAATAATTGCAACAAAATAAATATTGGTGTAAATTGCGAAAAAAATAATAATGTTATGAGAAATTTAATCTATTTGTTAGCTATTCTTTTTGCCGTATCATCTACGACATTAGTCACATCATGTGGTAATGATGATCCTACAGAAGATGTAGGTAATGATAATCCTGCAGGAGATGTAGATAATGGCAATAACGGTAATGAAAACGGTGGCAACGACTCTCCTGGAGGCTCTTCTTCTGCAATGTCATCCACACAACAGAAGAAAAAGTTAGAGGGCACTACAATCAATTTTTTGGAAGAATTTGATGCTGCAAACTTTGAAGAGGTTGTTGATTTTGTCGCATACGTTTCGGAGGAGTATTCCGAATATGAATATGATGCAGTTGAAGAGTGGGGCGAAACCTGCCTTGAAGGCATGATGAAGTTAATAAAAAGCTATACCGAAACAAACAGTTATGGCAATTGGATTGAGCACTACACATACAAGGAGTATGAAATGCTGCTTAAGATATCATCGTTCAAGGGTAGTTTCGTTGCGAAAAACGGAAGGTGGAAATATACCAATGACAACTCTCTCTCTTTTACCATAAAAGATGAATCGAATAAAGATTGTGTACTTAGACTTACGACAAGCGGTAATGAGAAAAAGATATATGTAGGCGAAGATGAGGATTGGGAGTGGGTCGGCTATGGAAACAACCATAATGAAAGTTATTACGATATAGATGTAATAAACAATTATATAAGCGTACCTGCTAATATAAATATAACTATTGAACGTGGCGGAATAACTTGGGCAGAAATTATAGTGAATACAGACCTCTCTTCAATGAAGGGTGATACGTTTGATTTGAGTCGTGACAGATACAACATCTCTTCAACATTCAACTTCAACGGCTATTCTACAACTGTTGACAGACTAAAATATGTTCCTGATGGTAATGGCACAGAACTATCGTACACAGTTAAACACAATAAAAAGAACATACTTCAGATAACTCTCTCAAGTGAACTTGATGTTGATAATGATGAGTTCTATGGTGCAGATAACAACAATATATCTGTAAACTTGATGAATGAAGTTCAGTTCAAGGGATTCTGTAGTGATGCCGATAAACTGTTATCTCTGATGGATGCAGCCGAGGAGTGTTACGATGAGAATGAATTTAAAGACAATGTGCGTAAGATGAATAACCTTATCAATATTGGCCTGTACTATGACAACAAGAATGTCAAACATGCCAGTGTAGAACTTGAGGCATTCGTATATGAATCGTATTGGGGAGAGGATGAATGGTATTGTACACCTGTCATAGTATTCGAAGAGGATGGAACATCGTATAGCTTTGAAGAATTCTTTGACAGAAAGAGTTTCAGGACATTGATCAACACTTTCAATAGGCTTATTGAGGACTATGAGTATCTTATAGAAGATGCAATGTAATTCCGAATTTAAAACTAAAAATAAAACTGTAGCGGGTGCGCCAATTAATTGGCGCACCCGCAAGATGATTTATATAATGCGGTATCCTGTCCTTTTATTATTCTTGCTTCTCTATTGTAATGAAGCTGTGTCCATCAATGGAAATGACAGCATATCCAATATATTGGAGACTGTTGTCATATCTGCAGACAGGAACATTTCTCCAATAAAGGATGTTGATATGCAAGGAATAAGCATGGACATGGATTTCATGCATCGTCTGCCCAAAATCTTGGGTAACGCCGATCCAATGCGGTATTCTCAGTTATTGCCGGGAATACAGACTAATGCCGAACTTGACGCCGGACTACATATTCATGGATGTGAGAATTCACACAATATGATATCAATATCAGAAGTGCCAGTATATAACGCTGCGCATATGTTGGGTCTTTTCTCAACATTCAATGCTTCGCATTTCGCTAAAATGAGAATAAAAAAACAGATAACAGCTGACGATATGACAAACCGCATAGGCGGTTTGCTTGATATGAAGCATAGTGACCGCATACCTCAAAGAGTCAATGGAGAAATCTCGGTAGGGCTCATGTCATCACAAGGTACTATAAGAGTTCCTGTCAATAGGAATTCTGCACTCACAGTTTCTTTGCGTTCATCATATCTTAATCTGCTGTACGGCTCATTCCTTGAAATAGATGACAGCAAACTAGAGTATTCATTCTCTGATGTCAATATCACATATCTAAACAGAATAGACGACAGCAATCGGCTATACATTGATTTTTATACAGGTGGAGACAATGCCACTTTGAATGATAAATACAGCGAATTGTTATATAATACAAAAATAAAATGGGGCAATATTTTGGCAGCTGCGCATTGGGAACATAATAAAGGAGAACGCTGGCTGAAATCTAGCATTTATTTCAGCAAATACTACAACCGTATGCAGATGAACGGTATATATGAAATTGGACTTCCATCAGGAATTTACGATTTCGGTTATCGTATGTCTGGCAAAATCAGAAGATTTAAATTCGGCATCAGCTTCATTGAACATCACATATCTCCACAAGCCCCAGAATTCGGTTCATCTACCATCAAACAGGAAGTAGTACCCACACAAAGCGCAACCGAAATGTCTGTATATGGTAAATATTCCGGCAACTTTACAAGTACACTGTCTTATGAACTGGCACTCAAAGGCGATTATTACATAAACAATCAGGGTAATTACAATTCCTCTTCATTGAATCCGTCCATATCGTTGACATATAAGAGTAAACGCATTGGCGAACTTATGCTCATGTATTCAAAACAACATCAATATCTGTTGAATACCGGTTTTACCAATGTGGGTTTACCTGTTGAATTTTGGTTCGGAGGCAATAAAGACAACAGACCACAAATAGCACACAATATACAGTTGCTTTATAAGAAGGAACTGTACGAAGGGAAATATCATTTTGACATTGGATTGTATTATAAAAGATTATACAATCAAATAGAATACAATTCTTCTCCGCTTGACTTTTTGAATGAACAGTATAACCTGAACAATGCTCTTCTGCATGGCAAAGGCTATAACTATGGAGTTAATGTGAGCCTGAACAAGTGCAGAGGCTCTATTATTGGCTGGTTTTCCTATTCCTACGGAAGAGCAATGCGCAAGTTCGATATACTTGGCAACAAGTGGTATCCTGCAAATCATGAACGTATCCACGAGATTAACAGTGTTGTCACTTACCGCATAAATAAGAAAATGGATATTGGAACCAATCTCGTATTTGCGACAGGTGCACCTTTTACATCCCCTAAATATTTATATATCATAAACGGTAATGTGATAACAGAATTCGATGAACATAATGCCAATAGGTTGAAATCCTATCTTCGCCTTGATTTATCATTGAATTACGATTTTGTAAATAAAAGAGAAAAGTCTTCCGGTATAAATATCTCACTTTATAATGCCCTCTTTATGGCAAATAGAATCTATTACAGATTCAAGGTATATAAAGGGAAATACGCTCTACGTGGAGAATCATTCTTTACACGCATGTTGCCATCAATAAGCTATTATTACAAATTCTGATGAGAAAGATATTTTACATATTGTTCCTATTGCTTCATTTGACTTCTTGTAATGAAGAGGTTTTTATGGTTTATCCTCCACAGCTTGTTGTAGAAGGATGGATTGATGAGGGAGGTTTCCCTGTTGTTATTCTTTCAGAGACAGTTCCAATCTCTGATATCTATGCAGATGTCAATACCTTGAACGACAGGGTTATAAAATGGGCAAAGGTGTCAATTGATGACGGTGAAAATGAAGTAATATTGACTGGGAAAAACAGCCCGTCATATTTCCCGCCATATATATATACTACAAGCCGTATGCGTGGAGTTGCCGGCAGGACGTATAAGTTGACAGTAAGTTACGAAGATTACTTTGTTGAAGCAGAAACTACGATACCTGAAAAAGTTTGTGTTGAACGCTTCGTTACAGGTCATAACAACGGCAATTATTATATTAAAGCAATTATAGATGATATACCGGAAGAAAGGAATTATTATAAATTCTTTGTTCGTATGATAGGTAGAGACAGTATGTATCTGTCATCGAATCTAAGTGTTATAAATGACCGTAACTTTGATTTTCCTCTTGAAGTATCACTTGGTTTAGGTAAATCAATCCAATATAATGATGATGATTATCAATTGAACGGTAGTGAATTGTTACTTGTCAAATTTGCACAGATTGATAGTTTAGCATATGAATTCTGGAATGAGTACAAGAACTACATGGAAGTAAAGCAAAACTCTATTTTCAGATATACAGACAATGCTAAATCAAACATTAAAGGTGGACTTGGATACTGGTTCGGATATGGTGCTACGGAATACCTATTGGAACCATTCCATCATGACTCACCAACTATAATAAACTGATTTGTTAAACGTGAATAATTATAATACTATCAAACAATGAAAAAGTTTCTTAAAATTGCTGCTACAGTGTTAGTGGTCTTATTACTGTTAATGGTTTCAATACCTTATTTGCTCAAGGACAAGATTGAAACTCTTGTAAAAGAGGAGTGCAACAAAATGCTCAATGCCGAGTTCGGTTTTGATAATCTTGACATAAGCTTTATTAGAAACTTCCCACAAGCATCACTCACACTTGAGGATTTCTACCTGAAAGGGGTAGGGGAGTTCGAGAATGATACGTTGCTGAAAGCCAATGAAATAACAGCGGCCGTAAACATAATGTCACTTTTCGGTGATGAGGGATTCGATATAAAGAAGATTCTACTTGACGGAATCTCGGTAAAAGCCATCGTTACCCCCGGCGGAACTGTCAATTGGGATGTTATGAAAGAGAGTACCGAGGAGGAGACCGTGGAGGGTGAAGAGACACCATTCCGCATAAAGTTGCAGAAGCTCGCACTCAACGATTTCAATCTCATATATGACGACCGCGAGGCAAATATGTATGCCGACATCGTGAATATGAATGCAACCTGCAGTGGCGATTTCGGCAGTTCAAGCACCACACTGGAACTTGAAACAGGAATAGAGGCATTCACATTCAGCATGGAAGGAATCCCTTACCTGAACAAGGCGCATCTTGCTGCTGAAATGAATATTGATGCCGACCTCGAAAACAGCAAATTCACACTCAAGGAGAATACCTTTCAGCTTAACGCCATAAAGACATCGGTAGACGGTTGGGTGGCGCTTGTAGATGAGAACATAGACATGGACCTGAAGCTCTTGAGTAACGAAATCGGTTTTAAGGAGATTCTCTCTTTGGTGCCTGCTATGTATACCGAGGATTTTGAGGGTCTGAAGACTGACGGCCAGGCAACACTGTCGGCCTTTATTAAAGGTTCTCTCATTGGTGACAGCATTGTGCCGCAGTTCAATGTTGACCTTGACGTAAAGGATGCGATGTTCCAGTATCCCTCACTCCCTGCCGGTGTGAACGGTATCAATATCGTTGCCAACGTGGCAAACCCAGGCGGAGCAATAGACTTGACAACAGTGAAGGTGGCTCCACTCAGTTTCGTGATGGCCGGTAACCCGTTCAACATGTCGGCAACCCTAACTACTCCTATAAGCGACATGCAGTTCGATGTGGATGCAAAGGGTGTGCTTGATCTTGGCAAGATAAAGGATATCTATCCTCTTGAAGATATGACCCTGAATGGCGTGCTTGACACCGATATGAGTATCAGAGGACGCATGTCAAGCGTAGAACAGGAACAGTATGACAAGATATACGCAGCGGGAAATGTAAAACTCAAAGGCATGACACTCGTAATGGAGGATATGCCCGAAATCAACATCAAGAACTCATTGATGTCGTTTACACCGCAATATCTTAAACTTGATGAGACTACTGTCATGATTGGCGAGAACGACATGACGTTCGACAGCAAGTTCGAGAACTACATGGGATATGCACTGAAGGGCACAACGTTGAAGGGTTCTCTCAATATCAAGAGCAATAGGTTCAATCTGAATGATTTTATGTCGGCCGACACTACGGAGGTTGTCACAGCCGACACTGTCTCAGTGGGTGTAATCAGGGTTCCTGAAAACATTGACATGGTCATGAAAGCCGACTTCAAGGAGCTTCTTCTTGATAATATGAGATTCTGCAATGTGAACGGTAAACTCGACATCAATAAGGGCAAAGTCGATATGAAGAATCTCTCACTCGAGACAATGGGAGGCAAAATTATGGTAAACGGTTTTTACAATGCTCCCGAGAAGTCTGAAGCAGAACCTGAATTCAACGCGTCATTGAATCTCTCCGAAATAGTATTTGCGCAGGCATACAAGGAACTCGACATGGTGCAGCAGCTGGCACCGGTGTTCAATGGACTGACTGGTACATTCTCGGGAAAGATGGACATTGATACAAAGCTTGACGAGACA
Organism: Bacteroidaceae bacterium; assembly: GCA_045634085.1. Classification (GTDB taxonomy): domain Bacteria; phylum Bacteroidota; class Bacteroidia; order Bacteroidales; family Bacteroidaceae; genus HGM04593. The sequence continues at coordinate 25,997 of JAZQZM010000098.1, read as the reverse complement.
ATGGCACCGGTGATTCCTACACTCGTAGGTAGCGGTACACTCTCTACAAAAGACATCAGCCTTGAGGGCGTAACTGTGATACAGCAGGTTGCAGACATACTGCAGAAACCCTCACTCAAGAATACACGTGTCAAGGATATGAAGATTGAATTCACAATAGAGAACGGACGTGTAAACACCAAGCCTTTTGATATCAAACTCGGTGATTACAAGATGAATATCTCGGGTACAACAGGACTCGACCAGACCGTTGACTACCGTGGAAAGATTACTATTCCCGAGTCCTTTGGCAAGGTTGCAAAACTTGGAACCGTAGATATGCTCATCGGTGGAACATTCTCCTCGCCAAAGGTAAGCATTGACCTTGAGGCTCTTGCCAAGAATGCGGCCAAGGAGGTGGCCAAGGATGCCATAGGCAAGCTGCTTGGCGTAGACTCATCAAACGAAGAGAATGCTGGCTCCGAAGAAAGCAAAGAAGCCTCAAACGAGGGTGTCAAAGAGAAGGTAGTAAACGGACTACTTGACAAGGCAAAAGGCCTCTTTAAGAAATAAAACCATTTTGATAATTCTTTACAAGTGGGCGTCCCAAAAGAAAAACGGGACGCCCACTTTTGTCATGAGGTTGAATAAAAAGAGTTATTTTTAGGCGTGCGAAGCCTGAAAAAGCGCAACCGACGCTGTAATGCGAGAGCAGAGAGTGCCCGCATTCTATGCTGAGCTACGAGGAGGAAAAGCCACTTAGTGGGTTAATTTACTAAGCGTAAATGAGCATTTTGAGGGCAAGCACAACAACAAAAGAGCCTTTTTAGTCATCCTCTTGTGTTTTTTATACCTCTCAGCCGTTGCTCAGCAACAGATATTCACGGGTATATTATATAAAAATATTATTATAAATCGGATTTTATTCGTATCTTCGCGCCCGAAAACTGCGCGTGTGGCAGAATTCGGACTATTTTTTTGACGAAAAACCGTTTCACAACATATGGAAAAAATCAGAAACTTTTGCATTATTGCCCACATCGACCATGGCAAATCGACCCTGGCCGACCGTCTTTTGGAAACAACCAAGACAATCAACATTACCGAAGGACAGATGCTGGACAACATGGATCTGGAGAAAGAACGTGGAATCACAATCAAGAGCCACGCAATCCAGATGGAGTACATGCATAATGGCGAGAAGTATATTCTCAACCTCATTGACACTCCGGGACACGTTGACTTCTCGTACGAGGTGTCACGTTCAATTGCCGCCTGCGAGGGAGCACTGCTTGTCGTGGATGCGACACAGGGTGTGCAGGCACAGACAATTTCGAACCTATACATGGCCATTGACCACGGATTGGAGATTATCCCTGTAATAAACAAGTGCGACATGATAAACGCGATGCCCGAGGAGGTGAAGGACGAAATCGTTGACCTTATCGGCTGCGACCGTGACGATATTATCGAGGCTTCGGGAAAGACCGGCATGGGAGTTGAAGAGATTCTCAAGGCTGTCGTTGAACGTATTCCTGCTCCCGTCGGTGATGAGGAAGCTCCTTTGCAGGCGCTTATCTTCGACTCGGTATTCAACTCGTTCCGCGGTATCATCGCATACTTCAAGATAACCAACGGAGTCCTGCGCAAGGGCGACAAGGTCAAGTTCTTCAATACCGGTAAGGAGTATGATGCCGACGAGATTGGAGTACTAAAAATGGAACTTTCTCCACGTCAGGAGCTGCGTACAGGCGACGTGGGATACATAATCTCTGGTATCAAGACATCTCGCGAGGTAAAGGTGGGCGATACCATCACACACATAGCACGCCCCTGCAGCGCCGCAATCTCGGGATTCGAGGAGGTGAAGCCCATGGTCTTTGCGGGTGTGTACCCCATTGAGGCCGAAGATTATGAGGACCTTCGAGCATCGCTTGAGAAACTGCAGCTGAACGACGCATCACTGACATTCACCCCAGAGTCTTCGGCAGCACTCGGTTTCGGTTTCCGTTGCGGTTTCCTTGGATTGTTGCATATGGAGATTGTGCAGGAACGCCTTGACCGCGAGTTCGACATGAGTGTAATCACAACCGTCCCCAACGTGTCGTACATGGTATATGACAAGCAGGGCGAGGCAAAGGAGGTACATAACCCGGGCGGCATGCCCGACCAGACACTCATTGACCACATTGAGGAACCATACATCAACGCAAGCATCATTACACGTGCCGAGTATATCGGCCCCATCATGACACTCTGCCTTTCAAAGCGAGGCGAGCTGCTCAAGCAGGAGTTTATTACAGGAAACCGTGTCGACATACGTTTCCTCTTGCCGCTCGGTGAAATCGTGATTGACTTCTACGACAAGCTCAAGAGCATTTCAAAAGGTTATGCGTCGTTCGACTATCACCCGGCAGGTTTCAGGACTTCAAAGCTCATTAAGCTCGATATCCTGCTCAACGGCGAGCCGGTCGATGCACTTTCGACACTTACTCATGTTGACAACGCATACGGTCTTGGACGTCAGATGTGCGAAAAACTACGCGACCTCATTCCAAGACAGCAGTTCGACATTGCGCTTCAAGCAGCTATCGGTACCAAGATTATTGCACGCGAGACAATCAAGCAGGTACGCAAGGATGTAACTGCCAAGTGTTACGGTGGTGACGTTTCACGTAAGCGCAAGTTGCTCGAGAAGCAGAAGAAGGGTAAGAAGCGTATGAAGCAGATCGGCAATGTCGAGGTTCCACAGAAGGCATTCCTCGCAGTCCTCAAGCTTGACTAATGAACGGTATAGAGTTGCCGCAAACGGCATCGTGAACAATAGGCATTACACGAAGAAGACCAGGAATCAAGGCGGTATCTATTGATTTTGAAATGAAATTTTAGAGAATATGGGAATATTCAGTTTTTTCAGCAGAGAAAAGAAAGAGGTTCTTGACCAGGGCCTCTCAAAGACAAAAGAAAGCGTATTCGGCAAGATTGCACGTGCAATTGCCGGCAAAAGCGAAATAGATGACGAGGTTCTCGATAACCTCGAGGAGGTTCTTGTGACATCAGATGTCGGTGTAGAGACCACACTGAAAATCATTGACCGCGTGCAGAAACGTGCAGCACGCGACAAGTTCATGAACACAAAGGAACTCAACAAACTGCTCAAGGATGAGATTGCACAGCTTCTCATGGAGAACAACAGTAACGACCTGGGCGACACGTTCAACATCCCAACGACTCCCGGCCAGCCATACGTGATTATGGTTGTGGGTGTCAACGGCGTAGGCAAGACAACCACAATCGGCAAACTTGCCCATCAGTACAAGAAGGCCGGCAAGAAGGTCTATCTTGGCGCAGCCGATACATTCCGTGCCGCTGCAGTAGAGCAGCTTGTGGAGTGGGGACGTCGTGCCGATGTTCCAGTAGTGAAACAGAATATGGGTTCGGACCCTGCATCGGTTGCATACGACACATTGGCTTCGGCAGTCGCCAACAATGCCGATGTTGTAATCATCGATACCGCAGGTCGTCTGCACAACAAGATTGGTCTCATGAACGAGCTCACAAAGATAAAGAACGTTATGCAGAAGGTTGTACCTACAGCACCCAACGATGTTATGCTTGTGCTTGACGGCTCAACAGGCCAGAATGCATTCGAGCAGGCTAAACAGTTTACCAAGGCAACTGAGGTGACATCACTAGCCATCACCAAGCTCGACGGCACAGCTAAGGGCGGTGTGGTAATAGGAATCAGCGACCAGTTCAAGATTCCTGTGAAGTACATCGGTCTTGGCGAGGGGATAGACCATCTGCAGATATTCAACCGCGAGGAGTTTGTTGATTCACTCTTTGGATAAGCAATGAAGAAAAACCGTGTAGACATAATTACCATGGGTTGCTCAAAGAATCTTGTCGATTCTGAGCATCTTATGCGTCAACTCGAGGAGTGTGGCTACGAAGTCACACATGACAGTGAAGAGCCGTGTGGCGAAATTGCCGTAATAAACACCTGTGGCTTTATAGGCGATGCAAAGCAGGAGTCAATCAATATGATTCTTGAGTTCTGCCAGCGCAAGGACGAAGGTGACCTTAACAAGCTATACGTCATGGGTTGCCTCTCAGAACGTTATCTTGACGAACTTAAGGAGGAAATATCACAAGTGGACAGGTTCTACGGCAAGTTCAACTGGACAGAGTTGGTCAACGACCTCAAGCATGAGTACAAGAATGAGATTGCCCAAGAACGTGTGCTCACGACTCCCGGCCATTATGCATACCTGAAAATTTCGGAGGGATGCAACCGCCATTGTGCATACTGTGCAATACCCATAATAACAGGCCCTCACAAGTCGCGACCGATGGAGGAGATTCTCGACGAGGTACGTTATCTTGTATCACAAGGGGTGAAAGAGTTCCAGATAATTGCTCAGGAACTAACTTTTTACGGCGTTGACATTTACAAGAAACAGACGATTGCCGAACTTGTGGAACGCATTTCGGACATCGAGGGCGTTGAATGGATAAGACTCCATTATGCCTATCCGTCAAACTTCCCGTACGACTTGTTGCGCGTCATGCGTGAGAGAAAAAACGTATGCAAGTATCTCGACATAGCACTGCAGCACGTAAGCACTAAGGTGCTGAAGAAGATGCAGCGACATGTTACTAAAGAGGATACTTATGCCCTTGTAGAGAGAATGCGTCAGGAGGTTCCGGGCATATGTCTGCGCACGACCATGATGGTTGGTTTCCCCGGCGAAGGCGACAAGGAGTTCGAGGAACTGATGGATTTTGTAAAATGGGCAAAATTCGACCGTCTGGGAGCATTCGCCTATTGCGAGGAGGACGGCACATATGCAGCCGAGAACTACAGGGACAGTATATCAAAGAAAAAGAAACAGGAACGTCTTGACCGCCTGATGGAGGTGCAGCAGAGAATCTCCACAAGGCTCAATGACGAGAAGGTCGGAAAGAGTTTCCGCACCATAATAGACCGCATCGAAGGCGACTACTATGTAGGACGCACGGAGTATGACTCTCCCGATGTGGATACAGAGGTACTCATAAGCCGTAATGAGAAGGATTTGGAGATTGGAGCATTCTACAACGTGCTCATCACCGATTCCACAGAGTTCGACCTTATGGGAACCGTCAACGAATGAGACATCGTGAAAGGTGTCGTGTCAAGCCGACAAAAACACAAAGACAATGAATAACAAGGAATTTATCACAAAACTGTCGAAAAGGTGCGGAATGACATCCGCCGAAACTGCCGCCAACGTCGACTCATTTATAAATGTAATAAATGAAAGGCTGAAGGAGGGTGACCAGATTAATATTTCGGGATTCGGAGTTCTTGAGACAAAGATGCGCAAGGAACGCCTTTCTGTCAATCCAAAGACTGGGCAACGTTTCCTGGTACCGCCAAAAATTCAGCCGGTATTCCGCCCCAGCAGCAAACTTAAGGATAAATTCAAATAAACTGAAAGGAGTTGGACTATGAGTGAAAAACTGAACCATTCCGACATTAGCGCCATGCTTGCCAAGGATGCAGGGCTGTCGCTTACAAAGGCCGATGCATTTACCAAGGCTCTTTTCGATATAATCATAGAAGGACTTGAGCAGGAAGGTATTGTCAAGATAAACGGTCTTGGCACATTCAAGATTACCGATGTAGCCGACCGCTACAGTGTCAATGTGAATACAGGAGAGAAGTTTGAAATCAAAGGGCACAAGAAGTTGACATTCATCCCGGCCGAGAGCCTCAAGGAGAGTGTAAACCGTCCTTTTGCCATGTTCGAGCCAGTTGAGGTTGATGAGAGCTACAGTGATGATGAGGTAAGCGTTGATAATGACACCGAAGAATCAATATCCGTTATAAATGAGGACACGGCAGAGACTCCTGTTGCCGAAAAATTTGATGTCCGTGAAGTTGAAGAGGAGATGCCCCGTGAAAATGGAGATGATACACCAGAGGTAACAGCGGTTCTCCAGATAGAAGAAGAGCAGTGCAGAGAGGAATCGGAAAGCACAGTCCAGACTCCGGTCAGCGGCAATGCTATGGAAGAGGAACTGCCTGTTGAGGAGCCCGGTGAGCAAGAGACAGAAGAAGATGATGCTCCCTCTGTGGCAGCGGCCGATGAAGTTAAGAGCATTGGAAACACAGAAGAAAAGACAGCTGTTGAAGCAGATGTAACGGCAGAACCTCAAAATGAAGAAGTTGTAGCCGATGTACAGCCTGAAAGCAGAACTGAAAAGCCGGCTGCTCCGGCCAAAAAGAAAAGCGGATTGCGTTTTTTCCTCTTTTTTATACTGGGAGCAGCTGTCGGATTCATTGCTATCAACAGAATGAGCAGAGAGCATAACGATGAAGTTGTGGATTGCAATGCAGGAATAGTGACTGACACAATTCAGGCAACACCGGCTGTGATAGTTGAAGAACCGGTGATTACGATAGGAGAGCCAACAGATACACTCCTTTCTATTAAAGAGGAGAAACAGGATGAGAACGGTTCGGTTCAAGAGGTGAACGAGGTTCCCGACGTCTACACATTTATTCTTATAGATGAGCTTGCTGCAAAAAGCGACAAGGAGATTACTGACGCCGATACCACATTGTATACAATGACCGGGGAGTTTGCAGTTCATACAGTTGCAGAGGACGAACGCCTGGCGAAGATCTCGAACACCTACTATGGCAGCAGGAAACTATGGCCTTACATCGCAAAACACAATGGGCTCAAGAAACCTTATGGTATTGCAGTTGGAATGAAGTTGGCAATTCCTGAACTGCGCCCCAAAGAGTAGTGTTGTAACGTTAAAGAATGTTATGCATAACACTGATTAAATCTCTTTTTAGAAAATTAACACCAATTACTAGACAATTGCAGTAATTTTGTCAGAAACTAAAACAGAATAATACAAAATACAGCTATGAGTTCAACAATAGACATTCGCGAATTGAATGAGATGATTGAAAGGCAGAGTGGTTTCATCACCAATCTGCAGGCAGGTATGGACCAGGTAATCGTCGGTCAGAAACATCTGGTGGAATCATTGCTCATCGGTCTTCTTGCCGATGGCCATGTGCTTCTCGAGGGTCTTCCCGGTCTTGCAAAGACACTTGCCATAAAGACACTTTCCGATTTGGTTGACGCAGATTTCAGCCGCATACAGTTCACTCCCGACCTTCTGCCTGCCGATGTTGTAGGTACAATGGTCTACAGCCAGAAGAGTGAGGAGTTCAAGGTAAAACGCGGTCCCATTTTCGCAAACTTCGTTCTTGCCGATGAGATTAACCGTGCTCCTGCAAAAGTTCAGAGTGCTCTCCTTGAGGCAATGCAGGAACGCCAGGTAACAATTGGCAAGGAGACATTCAAGATGCCACAGCCATTTCTTGTGCTTGCAACACAGAACCCAATTGAACAGGAGGGTACATATCCGCTACCCGAGGCACAGGTCGACCGTTTCATGCTCAAGGTTGTAATCACATACCCCGAACTTTCCGAGGAGAAGAGAATCATACGCCAGAACATTGCAGGTGAGAAGGTTCAGGTGAAACCTATACTCAAGCCCGAGGAGATAGTAGAGGCGCGCAAGGTTGTACGTCAGGTATATCTTGACGAGAAGATTGAACAGTACATCGTTGACATTGTGTTTGCAACACGTTTCCCCGAGAAGTACGGCCTTGGCGAATTGAAGGATATGATATCATTCGGTGCTTCACCTCGCGCTTCAATCAATTTGGCGTTAGCTGCTCGTGCTTATGCATTTATCAAACGCAGAGGGTATGTTGTTCCTGAGGATGTCAGAGCTGTCGCACATGACGTTCTGCGCCACCGCATCGGCTTGAGCTATGAGGCCGAAGCAAGCAACATGACAACAGACGAGATTGTGAATCAGATACTGAACCGCGTCGAGGTGCCCTAATCGTTGTTTATGGAGACAAATGATCTCATAAAGAAAGTCCGCAAGATTGAGATAAAGACGCGTGGCCTCTCGCACAACATCTTTGCAGGAGAGTACCACTCGGCCTTCAAGGGTCGTGGTATGTCATTCAGCGAGGTGCGTGAATACCAATATGGCGACGATGTCCGTGACATCGACTGGAACGTGACAGCACGTTTCAACAAACCGTTTATCAAGGTATTCGAGGAGGAACGCGAACTCACAGTCATGCTGCTCATTGACCTCTCGGAGAGTCTCGATTTCGGTACATCAAAGCAGACCAAGCGCAACATGCTTACCGAAATTGCAGCTACAATTGCATTTGCGGCCATTCAGAACAATGACAAGATTGGTGTAATCTTCTTCACCGACAGGGTCGAAAAGTTCATTCCGCCACAGAAGGGCAGGAAACACATCCTTTATATAATAAGGGAACTGCTTGACTTTGAACCTCAAAGTTCAAGGACCGACATTACAGTGCCGTTGCAGTTCCTTACCAACGCCTTAAAGAAGCGCTGCACGGCATTTGTCATAAGCGATTTCATTGACAATGGAGATTACCGCAATGCCATGACAATTGCAAACCGCAAGCACGATGTCGTTGCAATACAAGTTTATGACCGCAGGTTGGCCGAGTTGCCACGAGTAGGTCTCATAAAGGTACGTGACGCTGAGACCGGCGAGGAACTGTTCATAGACACCTCGTCATCCAAGGTACAGAATGCCCAAAGAGAGTGGTGGAGGAACCAGAAAGCAAAAGTTGAAGATACTTTGAAGAGGAGCCGTGTGGACTATGTGTCAATACGCACCGACGGCGATTATGTGAAGGCGCTGATGAATCTTTTCGCACAACGAGGATAGTTTGTCATTCACATCAACAAAAGTTATTTAAAACAATGAAAAATAGAATATTATATATTTTATTCTCAATTTTTATTCTACAGACATCGGCTATTGATGCCCAGAATGTTGTGCTGAATGCCAAGCTTGACACCTTTGCAATGAGGATAGGAGAGCAGACCAGAGCGACACTCGACTTCAGTGTAGATGCCGGGCACGACGTGCAGCTGCCGCCCCTGAAGGACTCCCTGCTCGTTGAAGGCATCGAGATACTTGAAAGCAAGGCATATGACCAGGATATTGACGGCGGCAAAAGAAAAAGATTTGTCCAGGAGTATCTCATTACATCATTCGACAGCACAAGGTATGTGATACCGTCGTTCAACGTAGTGGTTGACAACGACACCTTTGCATCGAACAGGCTGGTGCTTGACGTATACAGCGTAGAGATTGACACGGCGAACATCAACAACATTGCAGGCCCTGCTACAATTGTTGATGTAGAACTCACATGGGAGGAGATACGCGATGCAGTATATCTTGGCATTTTGCTTGCAATAGTAGTTGCCGTATTTGTGTGGACCACGATAAGGGTAATCAAGAACAAGCCTGTAATACGGATTGTAAAGATCAAGCCAAAGGTACCTTCACACATTGCTGCAATGAAGAGGATTGACGAAATCAAGCAGGATACCACACTTAAAGCCGAGGGTAACGAGAAGGAGTACTACACAAGACTTACCGATGTGCTCAGAGAGTACATGCACAACCGCTACGGTTTTGATGCACAGGAGATGACCACATCGGAAATCGTCGAGGAGATGCTCAAGATAAAGGACAAGGAGAGCATCAAGGAACTGCGTGAGATTCTTGAAGTGGCCGACCTTGTGAAGTTCGCAAAGATGAAACCTACCACTCTTGAGAACGAGCACAACATGTCAAGTGCCATTGAATTTGTAAACGGAACAAAGAACATTGAGGAGGAGAAGGTTACACAACCCACAGAAGTTAAGATAAAGAATGAACGTTCATTGCTTCAGAAACGCATCCTCATTGCCGTAATTGCTGTTCTTGCGATTATCATTGCAGCTGTCACATTCCTGCTGACAGCCGATTTGTACAACATGTTTAGTTAACGATACAAAATGATTTTTTCGAATATAGCATATCTGCTGCTCTTTATACCACTTATAGCCTATACGCTGTGGTATATACTCATGGGCCGGAAACTCAAACCGTCGATGAAGGTCTCTACGACACTTCCTTTCGCCGGGAATATAAAGAGTTTCAGGAACTACCTTGTGCATGTGCCGTTCATCCTGAGAGTAATTACTCTCTCAATGATAATAATTGTACTTTCCCGCCCGCAATCTGCCGATTTCTGGGAAGAACGCAACATTGAAGGCATTGACATAATGCTTGCAAGTGACGTCTCTACAAGTATGTTGGCCATGGACCTCAAACCCAACAGGCTTGAAGCATCCAAGGATGTTGCCAAGGAGTTTGTTGCAGGCAGACAACATGACAATATCGGACTTACCATCTTTGCAGGAGAGAGCTTTACCCAATGTCCTCTCACCATAGACCACAATGCGCTTTCAAACATGATAAGCGCTGTCGATTGCGAGATAGCCGCCAAAGGAATCATAGATGACGGAACGGCCATTGGAATGGGTATAGCCAACAGCGTGCTGCGCCTCAAGGACAGCGAAGCAAAGTCAAAGGTGATAATCCTGTTGACCGACGGTATAAACAATAGGGGAGAGATAAGCCCTGAATCGGCGGCAGAGATGGCAAAGGAATATGGCATAAGGATATATACCATAGGTGTAGGAACCGACAAGAAGACGGCACCTTATCCAACACCTTACGGAGTACAGGATGTCCCTGTAGAGATTGACGAGACGACACTCATGGACATTGCCGCTGTCACTGACGGAAAATACTTCCGTGCAACTGACAAGGAGAGTCTGAGCAAGATATACCAGGAGATAGACAAGCTTGAACGCACCAAACTGAACGTACAGGAGTACAAGGAGTATCTTGAGTTGTATCAGGTATTTGCTCTTGTAGCAGCAGTATCCATACTCCTGGAAATACTGATACGATACGCTGTTATAAGAAGAATTTCATAAAGCACTGATGATATGACATTTAAAGACCCTATATTCATGTACTTTCTATTGGTAGTTCCACTACTGATAGCGGTATATATATATTCGAATCACAGGCGAAAGAAAAACATTGAACAGTACGGCGACAAGGAACTGATGAAGGCCCTGCTGCCACGTACCGCGGTTTTGCGTTCACGAATTACATTCTGGATTCTACTTTCGTCTTTTGTACTAACCATGTTCATGCTGGCGCGTCCCAGATACGGTACCAAAAAAGAGACCGTAGTATCAAAAGGCGTGGAGGTTGTCGTTGCGTTGGACATTTCCAACTCCATGAAGGCCGAGGACATTGTACCAAGCCGCCTGGACAAAGCCAAGAGACTTATCTCACGCATGATTGCGCAGACAAAAGGAAACAAGTTTTCGCTGATAGTCTTTGCCGGAGACGCCTTTGTGCAGTTGCCCATAACAAACGACTACGTGTCGGCGAACATGTTCCTCAACCAAGTGACACCTTCACTCATCAAGCGTCAGGGAACCGATGTGCGTGAAGCAATAGACCTTGCCACAAAGAGTTTCAGTGACAACAGAAACATAGGAAAGGCAATTATACTCATAACCGATGGCGAGAACCATGAAGGCGGTGCCGAAGAGGCTGCCAAAATGGCTGCCGAGCAAGGTATAAAGGTATATGTGATGGGAATAGGAACCTCCAAGGGTGGAAGGATTCCCGGCGAAAAGACAGGAGAGTTCCTGCGTGACCGCGAAGGCAACATCGTAGTCACTAAACTGAACGAAGCCATGGCACAGAGCATAGCCGCAGCCGGAAACGGGACCTATGTAAGAGTGGACAACACCAACAATGCACAGGAATTCATAGAGAAGGAACTCGACAAGCTTACCAAAGGTGAAGTCAAGAATGAAGTCTATACGAAGTTCCGTGAACAGTTCGGTGCCATAGCAGCAATTGTACTTGTACTGCTATTTGCAGACAGCATAACCATTGCTGTCATCGATTACGTTTCACGTCCAAAAAACAGGAGAGGAAATAAAACCGGGAATTAATGAGATTTTGAAGTATGGAAAGTTCCAACAAAAAATATATAATCATAACATTGGCAACCGTTGCAGCGTTGGTGGCCGCATATCTGATATATTCGCTATTTGCCTATGGTTCCCCACTGGTAAAGAGCATCAATGAGCATCTGATATCGGGTAACGGACTACATAACGACAGTCTCTACGATGATGCCATGATTGAGTATGGAAGGGCTTACAGCATGGATACCACAAATGCAGTATCCACATACAACAACGGCACCAACCTCCTTCTCATGAACTATCAGGATATCAAATCAGGGAACACACAGGAGGCAATGATTAATGACACCTTGATACACATGAGGTATCTTGAAGCGCAAAGAATGCTGCTGAAGAGCACCGTAGAGAGCAAGGAGAATGAAGACAAAGAAATGCTTGCCAAGTCAAGCCACAACCTTGGATTGACCTATCACCATCGCGAGCTGTTGAAGGAGGCAGAATCGGCATATAAAGAAGCCCTGCGCAATGACCCTAAGAACGAGAATACACGTTACAACCTTGCTGTCGTGCAATATCTGTTGAAACAGAATCAGAATCAGCAGGACCAGAATCAGGAGCAGCAAGAGCAGCAGAATCAGGATCAGCAACAACAGCAGGAGCAGGAACAGAACCAGCAGCAAGAGCAGCAGAATCAGGACAAGGAGCAACAACAGCAGAATCAGGATCAGCAACAACAGGACAAGAAAGAGAATTATGAACGAATGCTTGAAGCGTTGATGCAGGATGAGAAGGAACTCCGTGACGAAATAGAGAAGAAAGCTGCTCAGGGAATAAAGATTGACCTTGAGAAAAACTGGTAACCCCCAAACGTACAAATCGCATAAAACACCAATATATAGATGAAAAGAATATTTCTGACAACATTGCTGTTAATGGTAGTCATCGGCAACCTCCTTGCCGATGATGTGACTTTTATAGCATCGGCCCCAAAATCGGTTGTACTTAATCAACATTTCAGACTTACATATACTGTCAACACAACAGACGCAAAGGAACCTAAGATTGCCGATCTGGTTGATTTTGAAATACTGTCTGGTCCAAACATCTCAACCAAGCGTAACTTCAGTTACGTAAACGGCAAATCAAAGGCTACCGAAGAGGTAACTTTCACCTATATACTCATGCCCCGACAGGAGGGAACATTTACCATTCCCCCTGCAAAAGCAAGTGTAAAGGGTAAGGAAATAGCATCGAACAGTATAACAATCAAAGTACTGCCCGAGGACAAGGCCTCTCAGGCATCACAAGGCAGTGGCAACAGGAGCAGGGCACAGGGCAGCACATCAAGGAGCATAGGCAGTGATGACCTCTTTGTGAGAGCCATATTGAGCAAGAGCAAAGTGTACGAACAGGAGGCCGTGCTCTTGACCTACAAAGTATATACCGCTGTAAACCTTACCAATCTCAATTTCCCCACACCCGAACTGAAAGGTTTCAATATTCAGGAGATTGAATTGCCACAGGACAGACAGTTTGAACTTGACAACTACAACGGGCGCAACTACAATACGCTTGTATGGCGCCAGTTCGTGCTCTTTCCCCAAGAAAGCGGCAAACTGAGCATTCCGTCACTAGACTTTGAGGCGACTGTAGCAATACAGGAAAGCCGCAGCATGGACCCGTTTGAGATGATGTTCAATGGATTTGGCGGATATGTGGAGGTCAAGAAAAAACTGCAGACCAACGCACAGGAACTTACTGTAGAGAAGCTGCCTATTGACAGACCGGCAGCCTATTCCGGCGGTGTAGGACAATTCTCAATAGAGAGCAAGATAAGCGATACCAGACTCAAGACCGACAGCGAATTCACCTTGAAAGTCATTATCAAGGGAACAGGTAACCTGAAACTCTTGGGCAATCCCCAACTTGATTTGCCGGCCGAATTCGAGTCATATGACCCTGTAATCGAGAACAAGTTCAGCCTCAAGGCCAAAGGATTCACTGGAGAGAAGATATATGAGTATCTCATTACCCCGAAAGCCAGCGGTACATATACAATCCCTGCTGCACGCATGACTTTCTTCAATACATTAACCGGTAAATACGATACTATTGAAACAGAGCCTTATACCGTTGAAGTTGAAAAGAACAACGACCCGTTGGTAACAGCAGTTGCAACCACACAAGTCAACAAGAAGAAAGGCGAACTGCTCACGACAGATATCAGACACATCAAGTACGATGACAGCACTGCTACAGACGGCAAGGAGACATTCTTTGCATCATCAACGTACATACTCTTCTATATTGTACCGTCAGTGTGCGTACTTCTGTTTCTTGTGATATACCGCAAGAAAGTGGCCGAGAATGCAAATACCTCACTTGTCCGCACCAAAAAAGCCAACAAGGTGGCTACAAAGCGCCTTAAGAGTGCAAAGATCCTGATGAAGGAGAACAACGTAAACGGATTCTATGACGAGATTCTGAAGGCCATGTGGGGATATACAAGCGACAAGTTGAGCATACCGGTATCGCAACTCTCAAAGGACAACATTGCAAATACGCTTCTGGCACGTGGCGTTGCGCAGGATACAGTTGCCGAATTCCAGAAGATATTGAACGAAGGCGAGTTCGCACGATATGCCCCGGGTGATAAGGAAGCGACAATGGAGAAGGTATACGCAATGACAATAGATGTCATAAGCAAAATGGAAAACTCTATCAAATAAGTAACGCACATGAAAACGATATCATATATAATGTTGTTTCTGATGTTGCCTATTGCTGCATCGGCTGTAAATACAGAAAGCGCTGAAACAAGTGTAGACCCTCAGCACACTGTAACTGACGGGAATCCCACAAAGAAAGCCGGTGACGAAGCATATGACAACAGAGAGTATGCAAAGGCTATAGACATATACGAAACTGTAATAGAGGAGAGTGGGGCAACCAGCCAGCTCTTTTACAACCTTGGCAATGCCTATTACCGTTCAAACGAGATAGGTAAGGCAATACTCAATTACGAACGTGCGCAGCGCATTGACCCTACCGACGAAGCAATAAAGGCAAACCTCAAGTTTGCACAGGAGCACATCAAGGATGAGGTCCTTGAACAGCATGAGATATTCTTCGTAGAGTGGTTCTATGCACTGACCAGTCTCTATGGAGTAAATACCTGGGCGACAATTGCCGTTTCGGCATTCATGCTGTTGCTTGCTGGCGTTGTTGTATTCCTGCTTGTACGTAACAGGGGTGTACGCAGTACAGGTCTTGCAATGATCATCATAGGCCTGCTTGTATCGGCATTCGCAAATATTGCTGCACTGGTTACCTACAGCATTGTTACCGATAATACACAGGCTATCGTAATGAAGGAGGAGGCCACAATGATGAGTGCCCCGGGCTCAAGTACAGCCCTCATGAAGATACACGAAGGTCGCAAGGTCACCATTACCGATGACTCCATTGAAGACTGGAAAGAGATTGAACTTGAGGACGGAACCATCGGTTGGGTAAAGAAAAACGACATAGAGAGAATCTGACAGGCAGTCACCACACTTTGTAACAGCGACAAATAACACTGCACAGAATGGATATAAGCGTACTCACAGACATAGACAAATATCTGCTGTTGACCCTCAACGGCAGCGATTCCCTCTTTTGGGACGGAGTAATGAAAGTGTATACATCAATGGCAATATGGATTCCAGTTGCCGTTATGCTCCTGTATGTGCTTATAAAGAACAACAGGATGAAGGACTTCCTCATACTGCTCCTTTTTGTGGCACTTGTAGTGACTATAACCGATACCATATCGTCCACCATCTGTAAACCATTCTTTGAGAGATGGCGTCCCACACGTGACCCCTTGCTCATGTACATGGTAGATGTAGTGACCGAGACGCGAGGCAAGGATTACGGCTTCACATCGAGCCATGCCGCCAACTCTTTCGGAATAGCAGTGTTTTTCCTCATGCTCATAAAGAACAGGGCACTGTCGATATCGCTTATAATATGGGCATCCATGAATGCCTTCACCCGCATTTATCTTGGCGTACACTATCCCGGCGACATATTGGCCGGCACCATAATAGGAGTGCTCACAGGATGGGGTATGTACAGGCTCTACGTGTTCGTAAACAAAAAGATGCACCGTGGGGCACGGCGCGATTGGATTTCGGACCAGTATACACGTAGCGGCTATCAGGTTTCCGATGTATATCTGCTTCTGATAACCCTGTTCGGAACCTTTGCAGCAATACCGGTAATCTCTTTCTTCACTTTCGTATACTAAAAAACAGAGATGTACTTTTCAGTACATCTCTATAAACTCATAAGTATTGCCTACTATTGAGAGGTATCGCATGAACTCCTCCTGCGAAATCACGACTGTCGCATGGTTGTCGTTAGGATGAAAACTCAGCGAAGCCTCCTTCTTGAGGTTCGCATCAAGGAACAGATGTACATGGTTTTCGGTGTCGTTTATGAGGCCGAACGGCGATACCGAGCCAGGTGAGAGCCCAAGATATTTCTCCATTCTCTGCGGAGAGGCAAACGACAGTTTGCCCTGATGCAGACGCTTCTCAAGGTCGTGGATATCAAGGTCGCGTTCACAATCAAGCACTACCAGATAGTGTCGGTTTCCCTTGTGGTTACGGAAAAAGAGGTTCTTGCAATGCTTTGAACCGTCCTTCTGCCAATACTGTCGGGCAATCTCTATTGTCGGAGCCTCGGGATGGGTATAATGTGTGTGCTCGAGTCCATTGACATCAAGGAAAGCAAGCACCTTTTCTATTCTTTCGCTGTTCATAGCAGTTCTTCAATATCTTTGCACAGTGCATCTACATTCTCTTCCTTTGTTGCCCAGCTTGTGCAGAAGCGTACTACATCACGTCCATCGTCATATCTGCACCAGAACTCCGGCACATATTTTTCCATGAGAATACGCTGCTGTTCCTTTGTAAGGATGGGGAACTGCATGTTCGTCTGTGACGGAATCCACATTTCGACACCTTTTTTCTCGAATGCAGCACGTATCCTGGCAGCAAGAGCATTGGCATGTCTTGCCAGTTTGAAATAGAGGCACTCGTCACCACCTTTCATCAGTTCCTCGAACTGTATGCCAAGCAAACGTCCTTTCGCCAGCATGCCGCCATGCTGCTTTATCGCGTAACGGAAACTGCGGTGCATCTCCTCACCCTTGAATACAACAGCCTCACCGAAAAGCGCACCCACCTTTGTGCCTCCGATGTAGAATGCATCACATAAACGTGCAAGGTCGGCAATGGTAAAGTCGCACGTCTCTGCCTGGAGGCCATAGCCCAGACGGGCGCCGTCGACAAAGAGATAGAGTCCATGCGAATGACAGAATTCCGATATTGCAGTCAGTTCCTCCTTGCTGTATATGAGTCCGTTCTCTGCAGGACATGAAAGATACACCATGCCCGGCTGTACGGTGTGCTCATGGGAATGGTCATTCCAATGGTTGTGGTAACATTCGGCAATCTGTTCAAGGGAAAGTCGGCCATCCTTTGATGGCAGCGCAATGACCTTGTGTCCCGTAGCCTCGGGAGCACCTGTCTCATGTACGTTGATGTGTCCGCTATCGGCCGAAATTACACCCTGGTAGCTGCGCAGCAGCGCATCGATGACAGTCACGTTGGCCTGTGTTCCGCCAACAAGGAACTGTACACCTACACTCTCGTCCTTGCAGTGCCGACGTATGATATCGCGTGCACGTTCACAGTAATCGTCACAACCATAACCCACATGCTGTTCAAAATTGCTCTTTGCAAGAGCCTCAAGAATCGAGGGATGAGCACCCTCTATGTAATCAGAATCAAATCTTATCATTGTACTGTATTTTTCTTTTCGCGAATATAATGAAAAAAGAGTTCATTACACCAATAAAACACCATTTAAGTACCCAACATCAGCCAATTGTGTTAAAGATTGGTTAAATATGCTGCATGGTATTGACTTTCGGTCACTCCTGCTATTATATTTAGAGCCAATCAAAAAATGGCTAATATGGAATACTTATGGAATGCTCTGCCACAACGCATGCGCACAATCTACAACTTCGGCAATAACAGTGAATACTACATCTTCGTGTGCAGTCATTGCGGACATGAAAAACGTGTGAGAAAAGAACCTTTGACCTCCATGTCATGCACCTGGTGGTCCGACGGCAAGATAGAGTGCTGCAACGATTGGCAAATATCCTACATGCAGCGTTGCCCGCATTGCGGCAAATATTTTTATATCGTAAAAGAAGATGCCAGGACGGGATACGGCAGCGACCCCGAGGATGACGGGTGCCTTGAGATAGGGGAGTATGCCTCAATCTGCTCCAACAAGGAACTGATGTCATCGTTGCCGCCCGAGGATATGGCATCACTCTTCATGCAGTACGTGCAGCAGTACAACGACGTCTATCGTCGCGGCGCACTGGAGGAGAAGAGAGCATCCTATCAGGAGTCAAGAATGTTTACCGAGGCTATCCTCTTCCTCGCCGCACGATGCAGGATACCCGGGATTCTCATTGCCGACCTTTACCGCCAGGCCGGCATGTTCAGGAAATGTCTTGAATATGCTGCCGACATTGCAAACAAAACGAATTGCGGGAGCCCCGAGGATTTTGAGACCCTTGACAGGACAAGGTTTCTTGCAATAAAAGGAGACACGGTACCATTCGTTACAAGGACGATCATTCGACGATAAGACATAAAGTACTCTCCGCGATAAAACCACCAATCGGCCCACTTACGTACTTATTGCAGCGCAACATTCACTTGCTCGGGCAATAAGTACGTATTTTTCAAATCTTTGAAGTATCTTTGTCAATTAATGCATATACAAGCCGCATAATTATTTTAAATTTATAAATATGAGAAAATTCAATTCACTACTGCTGTTGATGCTGGCACTGTTCATGGCATTGCCCACAATGGCGCAGAAAAAAGGTGAGCAGCTTCCGGTTGACCCGTCAATAAGGATTGGAAAGCTGAAGAATGGTATCACCTATTACATCCGTCACAACAACAACCCCGAGAATCTCGTAAACTTCTACATTGCGCAGAAGGTAGGTTCAATTCAGGAAGAGGAGCACCAGCGCGGTCTTGCCCATTTCCTTGAGCACATGTGCTTCAACGGAACAGAGCACTTCCCCGGCAAGTCAATGATAAACTATCTCGAGAGCATTGGTGTGAAGTTCGGTGCCGACCTCAATGCCTACACCTCTATTGATGAGACTGTGTACAACATTGACAACGTTCCCGTAAACGTTGAGGGCGCTATTGACTCATGCCTGTGGATTCTGCACGACTGGGCCGATGGACTCACACTCAACGAGAAGGAGATTGACAGCGAACGCGGCGTAATCCATGAGGAGTGGCGCGGACGCAACACTGCAATGATGCGTATGCAGGAACGTATGCTTGCCGACATCTTCCCTGGAAGCCGTTACGGCAGCCGCTTGCCTATAGGCACAATGGAGGTTGTCGACAACTTCCCATACCAGGCTTTGCGCGACTACTACGAAAAGTGGTACCGCCCCGACCTCCAGGGTATCATCATCGTTGGTGACATCGATGTTGACGCTGTTGAGAAGAAGGTAAATAAGATTTTCAAGAAAATCAAGAAGGCCAAGAATCCGGCTGAACGCGTATACTATGAGGTAGATGACAACAAGGAGATGATATTCTCACAGCAGATTGACAAAGAGCAGCAGAACTACATGCTGCAGTTGATGTACAAGCACGATGTCCCTGCACGCGACCAGCGCAACACCAAGGAGTACATACGTGAGTCTACAAAGACATCCATTGCAATGTCAATGCTCAACAGCCGTTTTGCCGAAATCATGAGCAAGGACAACCCTCCATACCTGCGTGCAGGTGTCGGTTACAGCGGTTTTGGTGTGACTGAGACAAAGAAGGCGTTTACCGTGATGGTACAGTGCAAGCCCGAGCAGGTACTCGAGGCAATCCCGATGGTGTTCACCGAGGTTGAACGTGCACGCCGTTTCGGTTTCACCGAATCGGAACTCAAGCGTATAAAGGAGAGAATGCTTGCAAGCACCGAGTCTTGGTATGCCGAACGCAACAAACGTACAAACGACTACTATGTACAGAACTGCGTACGTCACTTCCTCGACGAGGTAAACATGATGGCACCCGAACTTGACTACCAGCTCTCTATTGAAATCATCAACTCACTCACACTTGACGAGATAAATGAGGTTATCCCTTCACTCCACAGAGAGGACAACCGCGTGGCAGTCTCTTTCGCACCCGAACGCGAAGGTGCGACATATCCCGGCAAGAACGACATTGAGATGCTCCTCAAGATGGTAGGCAATGCAAGAATCGCGCCATACGAGGACAACGCGGTCGACGCACCTCTGCTTGAGAACATCCCCGAGGGTGGCAAGGTTGTAGCTACCGAGGAGGGCAAGTGGGGTTCTACAATATGGACACTCTCAAACGGCATCAAGGTCGTTCTGAAGCCTACAGATTTCCAGGCAGACAGAATAAGCCTTAGCGGTTACAAGATCGGTGGTACCAACCGTTACCCCGACAGCGAGAAGGAGAACCTTGGAATGCTTTCGGCTCTCACTTCAATCGGTGGTTTCGGCGCATTCGATGCAAACCAGCTTGCAAAGAAGCTGAGTGGCAGCACAGCATCGGCCAGTGTAGGCAGCAGTGCTCTTTACGATGTAGTCAATGCCGGATGTTCTCCAAAGGATGCCGAGACAATGTTCCAGCTCATGTATCTCAAGTATACATCGCCACGCAAGGACATGAAGGCATTCGAATCATACACCACACGCATGCGCAACAGCCTCAAGGACAGAAATCTCAACCCCAACACAGCACTCAGCGATACAATGGTCGTAGCCATGTACGGCAACCACCCACGTGTAAAGCCATTCGTCGCAGCCGATGTAGACAAGGTTGACTACGACCGTGTTCTCGAAATCTACAAGGAACGCACAAGTGACGCCACAGGCTACATGTTCTTCATCGTGGGTAATATTGACCTTGAGACCATCAAGCCACTCGTTGAACGCTACATCGGTGCATTGCCATGCAACGGCAGAGTAGAGAAGATTGAGAAGACTACCGTCGAGACACGTACAGGTGTGTACCGCAACAACTTCAAAAACAAGATGGAGAACCCAACCGGTACCGAGAACATCATCTATAGTGGCAAGATTGAGCCTACACAGAAGAACAAGCTTGTCATGAGCTTCCTCAACCAGGTACTCGACATCGTCTACACCGAGGAGGTGCGTGAGAAGGAGGGCGGAACCTACGGCGTTGGTGTACGCGGTTCAATCTCTGAACTCCCTGTAGGCGAGTATACTCTCATGGTCAACTTCAAGATGGCGCCCGAGCGTCGCGAGGAGCTTGCGGCAATCATCACACGCGAGTTCGAGGAACTTGCAGCAGATGGTCCTGTAGCCGAGCACGTAGAGAAGGTACGCAGCTACATGCTCAAGTCTTTCGAGGAGAGCCAGAAGAAGAACAGCGCATGGATGAACTGGCTATATGCATACTATTTCGAGAACAAGGATACACACAGCGGCTATGAAGAACTTGTAAAGAGCATCACTGCTGAAGATATCCGCCTGTTGGCAAAGTATATCCTTGACCAGGGAAACTTCATTGAGGTGAGCATGACTCCTGCCGAGTAAATCACGAAGCAGACTGCACACATAAAAAATATAAGTGACTTCTACAGAAAGTCACTTATATTTTTTATATCAGAATGCAAAGCCAAGCCTAAATCCCAATGAGTTGAGTATGTCCTGCTTGTAGGTCATTATATCACACTTGTTTGTGGCAAAGCTGTAGTACAGGGCAAAGTGAAAACCTATGCCGTTTGGCCATGGATACCAGTTGAAACCCACCTCGGGTGACATGTAGAAGCCCCACTTGTCCTGGCTGCTCATGAATATGTAATAGTAGTCATTGAACTCCGAGTAGCATGCACCGAGTTTCATTCCGACGTAAGGTTGGAAATCGGCCTCGATAAACCTGTAACGCACCAATGCGCCGAACGGCAGCGTGAACATCTGATGCTGCTGGTCGCTGTTCATCGATAGGGTACCTGTAAGGTGCAATGTCCTGCGCGAGAAATATTCGTTGTTAGTATGGAAGTTGAGAAAAGCACCCACAGCAATGTCCTGTGTCACATAATATCCGCCCTCAAAGTTCATGCCCCATCCGCTGGCGCCGTTGGAAAAATCATTGCCAAGCGGGATGTTGAACTGCCAGTCAATGTTGTAGTAACTGTCAAGCGATATCTGCGCCTTGCCTCTTGACGGAAACGCAAGTACACAGGCAAACAGCGCAATGCCTAATAATTTGCTTATAGTTTTCATAAATAAAGTTTTTTGATGATTATAACTCAGTATGGCACACACTCTATCTGCCCAGGTATGGCGACTGTACGAATGCCTGATTTATGGCATCCATTGTACGTGAAAGACTCAGGTTGTTCCCATTCAGCAAGCCACAGATGTATGAGTTCCAGATGACCGTCAATTTGTCGTTCTGCGGGGTGGGGGCATTGGTATCCACCAGCTCGGCAATTATTGAACCGGTACTGTAGCTGTAACTGAAACTGTAAGGGTAGTACCATCCCCAGCCTCCCCAGTTCCAGTAACCAGGATAACTGTTCCACCATGGACCGGGCCCGAAAGAGGTGAAGTAGTAGGTATTATTCACATAGCTGAGCTGCAGAATGACATCGGCCTCTTCGGATACTGCAGCCCTCATGTAACCGCATCCTTCAAGTCTGTCACTGTAAGCATTGACAATCTTCTGCGAATTGTTGTTATTCCAATAAGTAGGTTTCTCACTGTTGTCAATGATGAGAATGCTGTCAATCACATAAAAGCTCTCAATAGAGTTGAAATCGGTGCCACTGTCATAATTGGTATAGACAAGATAATGGTTGTCCAGTTTGCCGGTGTCGGGGTCCTTTTGGCAAGACACAAGCATTGCTCCAATTGCTGCAAGCATTACAAAAGTCAGTTTTTTCATAACTTACGGTTTTATGGTTAATCATTTCTTGAGGTTCAACTTGTGTGACGCATCATTGCTCACCGGTGTTCCGTCAGGCTTTACCTTCACCAACGAACTGTCCTGCTGCATCATGAAACTGATTGTAGGGTTCATGTTGGCCGATACAAGTTCTATGACAGTAAGCGTACTGTCATTTCCGGTAACAATTATAGCCTCACCGTTGTCATTCTGCGTTGCAACTCCCTCATCGACATAATCGGTTGTGATTGTAAAGGTACCATCACTGTTAAGGTTGACAGTGCTTATGGCAAGCAGAACGTTTGCCACCGCATTACCGTTCATGGGAGATGTACCTTCAAAAATGAACGTCTGCATACCAGTCATGGCCGAATCGCCGGACATGTATATGCTGTCCGTTTCCATCTCAATTACCACACCCTGTTCAGCATTGTTTCCACACGCACTGCATGACGACAGCAGCACCATTGCCGCTGCTGACGTAAATAGAAGAATCTTTCTCATTTTTAAGTTGTTTTTGGGGTTATTTAGTGAAATAACACCGCAACAGCGCTGTATGTTTTTCGTTTTTGTTTTTGAATGCGAATCTTTATAATAAAACGATTGTGGGGGATGACTTAAATGCTCATCCCCCACAATCGTATGTAAACAAAAAACTTTTCAGTTACTCACCGTATACTACTCCGGCAGTGAACCGTTTACAATGTAGTACTCGATGTTGCGCAATATATACTCCTGCTCATTGCCGAGAGGGTAGATACGCTTTCCCTCCTCGAGTTCGTTGATAAGAAAATCCGGTGCAATTCCGGCATCAGAGAGTTCCTTGCCGTCCGACGCGCACATAACTGCAACAGCCGGGTTAATTGAGAAACCATAAAGTGAATCGAACCTCGCAGTCTGCATCTTTGCGCCCGCACTATTTTCGCCCACAACTATTACCTCATGCATTCCGCGCGAAGCGTTTACAGATGCTACAAGCAACTCGGCAGCACCCTTTGTGCCCTTGCCGGTAATGAAGAACAGCCTCTTGTCGCTGAGGTTTACAGGCTGTTCGGTAAAGTCATATCCATTGCTGGCATTGCCGTCCTTATCGCACATGGTTGCAAACGGTGTTCGGGCAAGCGAAACAGGAACAAGTGCACTTGCCACGGCATTCGCGTTCTCCAAAACACCTTCACTGCAGTAACGCAGGTCAACAACAATATCAGTCACATTCTCAGCTGCAAGCCCAAGCATTATCTCCTGGATGTCTGTTTCAAAAGAAGCACCGTTCAGGTTACGGCATGCAACATACCCCACCTTGCTTGAACGCACATTGTATACCGAGTCAATATATATTGCCTTGCTGTCAAATGTAGCAGATGCCTGAACGGCAAGAGTATCGCCGTTTGTCCAGAAATACTTGCCGTTCTCATCATCATAATCGACATGGCTTGTTATAACCTCCATGCCTTCGCCTGCGAGCAGAAGATTGCCGCTTGTCGATGTCAGCGCCTTGCCATTGATGCCAGAGATCCATGTTCCGCGTCCAATGCCTGCAATGGCTGCCGGTGAACCGGGCTCAACATAAAGTGCCAACGCATAATAGCGGTTCAGTTTCTCGCCAAGCGGGTCACGCATGAGAACGAAATCAAGGCCATAAGACCCTGTAGTCACAGAATCTGTGAAAAAAGATGCCTTATCGTTTTTTGAAAGCAGAGACGAGAAGAATTTCGATGCCGCACTGAAGAACGCACTGCGTTCGGGCTGTTTTATATCATCGGCCCAATAGTATACCTCCTTCATCTTGGAATAGGTCCATTGGTTCTCCTCGGTCTTCTCAAGATACTCATAAGTCCTGTCCTCACCGCACGACGCAACAGAAAGCAGTGCAACCAGCGCAAGCAGCAGGGTATGTAATCTATTTATTCTCATTTTCGGTTATTTATTGATTGCAACAAACAAAAATAGTTCAATTATTGCTATTGGCAAAGCCTGCACCGCTAAAAAACATTATACCGCATACTCCAATGCAAAAACGGCATAAACATATTATATTTGCCATCGATAAACCGACAGCAAATGAAAGACAGTTTCTACATGGACTCGCCTATAGGTACTCTTTGCGTGGAGTATGAACTGGAGTGCGTTACAGGCATATACGTTGCAACGGGTAATGCTTGCAAGAGCATCCCCGTCACACCTTTTGCAATGAAAGTGATGAGAGAGATTGAAGATTATTTCAAAGGTTCCTTGAGGGAGTTCACATTCAGCATTGCCATGCAGGGAACGGCATTCCAGATTATGGTATGGCGGGAACTCATACGTATCCCCTACGGTACAATAGCCACATATGGCGACATTGCCAAGCGTATTGGGAAACCCGCAGCATCACGTGCAGTGGGCATGGCATGCAACCGTAATCCTTTGCTGCTTGCCGTACCTTGCCACAGGGTAGTGGGTGCCGGCGGAAAACTCACCGGTTTTGCAGTAGGGCTTGAAAAGAAGACTTTTCTTCTGAAAATGGAAAAGGCCGTTACAGGAGGAGCAAGAGGATATATCAAAGTATAAGAAAACCGCATTTTTTCACCAAAATATTCCAAAGCAATCCTAAATCTTAATCGTTCACTTGTTTTTTATTCAAGTCTTCCATTCATTTCCTTTTGGCCTTTTGGGGGCTAAAGAAGATGAAGATATATAAAAACAAATCCCGTCAACCGGATGGTTAACGGGATTATCTTGAGCATTAACTGCAAGAAAGTGTCTCGCAAATTAAGCCTCTGCAGGAGCCTCAGTAGCCTCCTCTGCAGATACCTCTGCCTCAGCAGCTGCAGCAGCCTCTGCCTCAGCCTTTGCAAGAGCCTCAGCAGCCTTCTTGCCTGCTACCTTCTTTGCAATAGCTGCGTTTACCTCTTTCTCTGCCTCCAAACGTGCCTTCTTGTCGTCACGCTTAGCCTGCTCCTCAGCGCTCTTAACACCGTTGAGTGCGCTTACCTTAGCTGTCTTCCAAGCCTCGAACTTAGCCTGAGCAGCAGCCTCGTCAAATGCG
>JAZQZM010000097.1:0-26019 GCA_045634085.1 Bacteroidaceae bacterium | reverse complement strand
ATTGCTGCAGGCATTGTGGCAAGCATATATCCCGCATTCTACATTACCCGCTTCTCGCCGGCAATGGTGCTTTCCGGCTTCCAGGCATCGGCCCCGGGCCGTCGTTTGCGCTACACTCTCGTTGCCGTGCAGTATTTCATTTCCATTACGCTTATCATATGCTCACTCTTCATACACCGCCAGCGTGAGTTTATGCTCGGTTACGATATGGGTTTTGACAAGGAGAATCTTCTTGTAGTCGACAAACTACCTGCCGAGGCAGTGTTCGAGTCCTTTGACTTGGAGAATGGATTGTCGCAGGTAAGGCGCGATGCCTTTGCCGAGCGCCTTACACAGAACCCCGCAATCATTGATGTCGCTTTTGCCAACGGCTCGCTTGTGACACCTTCGAGAATGCAGTGGGGACGCAATGTCGACGGCAAAGGAATATATTTCAATGTCTATCCTGTTTCGTGGGATTTTCTGCAGCTTATGAAGATTGACATTGTAGATGGCAGGGATTTTTGCAGCAGTGACGAGACTACTGTCAATGGGGTTTACATTTTTAATGAAGATGCAGCACGCAAGGTGGGTATAAAAGTGCATGACAAGATTCCCGGTCACCGTTCCGATGCCGATGTCGTGGGTATATGCCGCGATTTCAACTATCGCCCAATGCAGTACAACATTGAACCATTCGCGTTCTACATATTCGGCAAATATCCTTGGAGAGTTTGCGAACATTTGTATGTGCGCACAATGACCGGCGCCGATATTCCTGCGGTAAAGGAGTATATAATGCAGACTATTGCAGAGTATGCACCGAGTGCCCCTGCTGACAGCTACGATGTGACACTCTTTGAGGCGGAACTTGAACAGCAGTATCAGAAAGAGGAGAAACTCTCGTCACTCATCACCCTGTTTACAATGCTTTCTATCCTGATATCGGTGATTGGTGTGTTCGGTCTT
Source organism: Bacteroidaceae bacterium (assembly GCA_045634085.1). Lineage (GTDB taxonomy): Bacteria > Bacteroidota > Bacteroidia > Bacteroidales > Bacteroidaceae > HGM04593. The sequence goes on along the minus strand of JAZQZM010000097.1, from coordinate 25,071 downwards.
GTACTGTTTGAAACCCAATATCGCCGCAAAGAGATTGGCATACGTCGTGTACACGGTTCATCGGTGTCTTCAATTCTCAGTATGTTCAATATAATGTATCTGCGCATCGTTGCAATATGCTCGCTTGTGGCAGTGCCTGTGAGTTATCTTGTAATTGACCGTTGGATGCAGCAGTTTGCCTACCGTGCAACAATGGCTGTCTGGGTCTATCTGCTTGCCATAGTCATAGTGGTTGCCATAACGGTTGCAACAGTGACGGCACGCGCCTACAAGGCTGCAAACGACAACCCAGTGGATGCAATAAACAAGTAAGAAAGAAAGTAAAACGATAATTCCCCCTCGCCCTTACAGGGCACTCCCCCCTTGCATCAAGGTGGGAGAGCTCCTCCCCTCTTTGAGGTGGAGGTGCTCGCAGACCGGAGGGGAGAGTGAAAATAAATAAACAAAAATATTAATCAATTAAAACAATACAATTATGCTTAAAGTAGAAAATTTGAAGAAGAGTTTCTTCACAGAGGAGGTAGAGACTATTGCTCTTAACGGTGTATCATTCGAAGTAAAGGAAGGTGAATTCGTAGCCGTGATGGGTCCCTCGGGTTGTGGAAAATCGACATTGTTGAATATCCTTGGCCTGCTCGATAACCCCACAGGCGGCAGTTACCACCTGCTTGGTAACGAGGTAGGTGGCTTGCGCGAGAAGGAACGTACACAGTTCCGTAAAGGCAATCTCGGTTTTGTGTTCCAGTCGTTCAACCTGATTGACGAGATGACAGTGTTCGAGAATGTTGAACTGCCGCTTGTGTATATGGGTGTTAAGGCATCGGAGCGCAAGAGACGTGTGAATGAAATGCTCGACCGCATGAACATCTCGCATCGCGCAGGCCACTTCCCGCAGCAGCTTTCGGGTGGTCAGCAGCAGCGCGTGGCAATAGCACGTGCGGTTGTCTCCAATCCTAAGCTGGTACTTGCCGATGAGCCTACAGGAAACCTCGACTCAAAGAACGGACAGGAGGTTATGGCACTGTTGCAGGAACTCAACCGCGAGGGTACCACAATCATCATGGTTACCCACTCACAGCACGATGCTCAGTTCGCATCGCGTACCATCTGCCTCTTCGACGGCCAGATAGTTACTGATGTGGCGAATAAGTTGTAATATGACTTTAAGGGATGACAGGCAAATGCGCAGTGTACTTGCTTTTTAGCACTCTTGCAGGCATCACTGCCTTTGCCTTGTCATTGATACAATAAGAACAATCTAATTTGATTATATGCAATTATTCAACTATTCATTCCGCTATCTGTTAAAGAAACGTGGTAACACTTTGGCAAGGGTTTTGTCCTTGTCATTGGGTGTTGCTGTAGCGCTTCTTGTATTCTCATACGTGGGCTTGAATCTCTCTTTCAACAACTTCTTTCCAAACAAGGAAAGGGTATACCAAGTGTGGGCAAAATCGCCGCAGATTGGAGGAATGGCCCATAAGTTGGTAAAGCCCTTGGCACCTAACCTTGTCGCTGATATCCCCCAGGTTGAGGCTGCGGTACACTTTGAAGAGGTACAGAAATTTTTCGGTACTACTGATAATATAATGGTGGCTACTGCCTTACATGCAAACAGTACTTTTTTTGATGTTCTTGACTTTGGGGTTATCAGCGGTGACCCACACAGGATACTCAGCAGCGAGGGTGCTGCCAATGAGGAGGTTATGATTTCGGAACGTCTTGCAGATAAAATGTTCGGTGATGAGGACCCGCTGGGGAAGAAACTGGGCAGCATGGTTGTTGCCGGTGTCTTTGAAACGCCTGCCGTGAACCAGTCTATAGGAGATTTTGATATACTTGAGCATTTGCCGTATGATAGTGATGACGAGATATGGACAGGTCAGGATAGTTACACTACGTTCATCAAACTGCGTGAGGGTGCCGATATTGCCCAGGTTGAGGCTGCTATGCCCGAATTTGTAAGGAATCACGGTATTGAGGATTATTGTAAGGAGTGGCAGATGACATACCATTTTGTGCCGCTAACATCTACAATATATGTGGAGAGTGATGTCAGACAGATGCAGATGATATATTCGGCAATAGCTCTGCTTGCTCTTGTCGTGGCTTGTCTGAACTATGTGTTGTTGACTATATCTTCCCTTGCCGAACGTAGCCGTACGATTGCGACAATGAAGTGCAACGGTGCTTCAAGTGCCGTGGTGTTCAGGATGCTCATGGCCGAGACATTCCTCATATTGCTTGTTTCTGTTGTTATTGCTACTGTTATTCTGGCAACTCTACATAGCCAGATATTTGATCTTTTCGGCTATAAACTCAGTGACATCTTTGCACTTGAACGTATATGGATACCTTTGATGGTATGTCTGTTGGCTTTTGCTGTTGCCGGTATTGTCCCGGCTCTGATATTTTCGGTGGTGAGTGTTGACTATGCATTCCGTCGTGGCGCTGACAACAGGGCGTGGTGGAAAAAGTCACTTCTCTTCCTGCAGATTTCAATGGCTGTTGCGGTGGTAATATTCCTTATGGTAAGCAACAGGCAGGTGTCTTATCTGGCCAGTGCCGATTATGGATACAAGTTCGACAGGCTTGCTGCGCTTGAACTCTCGACAAAAATATGCGATGCCTGGCCCGTTGCCGACAAGTTGCGCAGTCTGCCTTTTGTCGAGAATGTAGGACTCTCCTCGCAGTCTCCCCTGTCGGGATATTCGGGAATGCCATGTGTTGATGAAGAGGGTAACTTGCTCTTCTCGTGCCGTTGGGATATTGTAGACCACAATTATATCCCTTCAATGCAGATGGAGATTGTGCATGGACGTAATTTCCTCTCCACTGATGCTGCCGACAAGGTCATTGTGAATGAGAAGTATGTGCAGTTGCGCGGCTGGAGTGATTCGCCCATAGGCAAGACCATATATGACAGTTCTATGGTTCCGTTCGAGATTGTGGGCGTTGTTGCCGATTACCGTATGATGAGTACGGGTGAGGTACTGCCGATAGTGCTGCATACGGTACCTTACATCAGTGATATAGCTCCCGATTTCAAGTTTGTTGTGCTGTACAATATCCTGTTGACCGAGATTGATGGGGAGAATATGAAGGCACTTGATGAGGCTGTGTTGTCTATATATGACGATTATTATAAATACAAGATAATACCTTACAGGGACTGGATAGATATAACATTTGCCGATATAAGACGGATGCGTGACGGAATGCTTGTAGTTGCATTTGTAGTACTTGTGATTTCGCTTGTGGGACTGTGTGGCTACTTGCAGGGAGAGATGGCTCGCCGCCGCAAGGAGATTGCAGTGCGCAGGGTGTGTGGTGCAAAGATTGGAGATATTCTTGCTGTGCTTGGCATGCGCCTGTTGTGGATGGTGTTGCCTGCAACGGTGTGTGGCATTGCATTGGCGGTATGGTTGAACGGTGAATGGCTTTCGACGCTTGCTGAGATGCGTTGCGATATTCCGCTGTGGATATACATTGTGGGCGCGTTGCTTGTTATGGCTGTTGTGTATGCTGTGCAGCTGCTGCTCTCGTTGCGTGCCGCAAGTGCAAATCCTGTCGATACGATAAAAAAGAATAATTGATAAAACAAAAACACGATGAAAATAGCATTTAAAAACTTCTTGACAACATTGAAGCGGTACAAGGTCGCTTCAGTGTTGAACATTGCGGGTCTTGCGTTGGCGTTCGCGGCTTTCTACGTGATAATGGTGCAGGTGTATAACTCCGTGACATTCAATAGCTCCATTAAAGACTACGGACGTGTATATATGCTTACTGCAAAGATGTCCGACGACTTCTGGAGTGAAAATGCACCGAATCCCGTCTCATATGAAACGGCCGAGGCGTTACCCTTTGTAGAGAGTATTGCTTCAATGAAATGTTACGAAAGCAACAGTCACGTGTGGATTGGCGGCAATGATGAGGAGTATGAGAAGTTCAAGTGCGGTGTTACTGATTGTAACAGTACGCTGCTTGATGTCTTCTCGTTTGAAATCGTTGCCGGCAACGCCATGGACTTCAGACAGTTGGATGCCGCTGTGGTTTCGGAGAGCATGGCTGCCACAATGGGTGTGACGGTGGGCGATATAATCAGGCTTGAAGATGGAAATTTCTCACCCGGCACGCCGCTTGCCATTGTGGCAATATTCAAGGATTTCAGCGAGAACTCAATCCTTGGCGGCCGTCATATATTCCGTAATGACAACAGAAAGGACGGAATGGTAAACAACAACTGGAACTATTCTGTTTTCCTTAAATTTGATGAGGGGGCCAATCCCGATGACTATATATCCTTGTGGCAGAAGAAGTATAGGATTTTCAACGAAGACATGTATGCCCAATATGTGGCAGCGACCGGTAATAAAATAAGTGACGAGGAGAAGGAGGCGTTATTCAACAGGCCTGTAAAGCTTGTACCCATGAATGAATTCTATTTCAATACCCAGTACGAGGAGTACTCCAACGGCTCCTTTGGAACAACTATGACGCAGTTGGCAATTGCGCTGGTGATTCTTATTGTGGCATTCATTAATTTCGTGAATTTCTTCATGGCGCTTGTGCCGGTACGTATGCGCACTGTGAATATATGCAAGATCTTCGGTGCGGGGAACAGAACTCTGCGTTGGAATTTCGTCTTTGAGGCAGTAGGACTGGTATTCATAGCTCTTGTGCTTGCATTTTATATCGTGTACGCACTGCAAGGTGGTTACATCAGTGAATATTTGAGTTTCTCACTCGCTGCCGGAGATAATCTCCCTACGGTTGTTCTTGTATTTGCAATAGCTCTTTTAATGTCGGTGGTGTCGGCTGTATATCCGGCATTCTACATTACCGGTTTCAATGTCTCACTTGCAGTCAAAAAGGGATTTGCACAGTCAAAGGCCGGTAGGGTGCTGCGTTATGTTCTTGTTGCCGTGCAGTTCTTCGTTTCAATTGTGCTTATGATTCTGGCGCTGGTGTTCTCAATGCAGTATGATTATATGATGAGTTACGATATTGGAGTTGACCGCGAGAATATGCTTGTAGTGACATCGGAAGATGTTGCCACCAGGCACGAACTGTTCCTGGAAAAGCTTGAGGCAGACCCGAATGTTGCAGCCGTCACATCATCGAACTGGGAGATATTCGGCTCATCAGGTTACAACGCGAGACTTATTGATGGTGTGGAAGTAAGAATGCAGGTACATTATGTGCGTCATAATGCTCCCGAGGTATTCGGTATTCCTGTAATAATGGGACATGGTTTTGTAAAAGGCACTCCCGGATATCTGATAACCGATTACACTTCGCAGGCCACCGGACTTGGCATTGGCGACAAGTGGGACGGTGAAGAGATCATAGGTATAATCCCGCATATAAACCTGGTTGGAGCAGACAAGGAGAAGGTGAATACGATGTTATACAGTCATGGCACAACCGGCTATCGCCGTGTGTTCTATGTACGCTTGAACAAGAATGTCGATGTCGAGGCCGTTTGCGACAGAATACGCCGGATGACAAAGGAGATTGAGCCGGCAGCCGAAGAACCCGGGATTGAGTTTGTCAACGATGCTGTTGCAAGAATCTATGGCGATACAAAGAAACAGACCGTGCTCATTTCAATGTTCGCAATAATTGCTGTTGTAATATCGTTGATGGGAGTGTTCGGCATTGTGCTCTTCGAGACACAGCACCGCCGCAGCGAGATTGCCGTGCGCAAGGTATACGGTGCAACGGTGGGTGGCGTGGTTGCCATGTTCAACCGCCGTTATCTGTCAATTATTGCCGTCTGCTTCGTGATTGCAGCACCGGTGGCGTGGCTCATTGCCGATGATTGGCTACAGCAGTTTGTGAACCGCATTGAACTTGCATTGTGGCTGCCGCTGGCTGTGCTGGCTGTTGTAGCTGTTGTTACAGCGGCTCTGGTTACACTGCGTTCGCTGAAGGCTGCAACGGAGAACCCTGCCGATGTGGTGAAGTCGAACTGATGGATGTGGAATTATGATAGAATGATTGGGATGCTTCGCTATGCCCGGCATGACAAAACGGTAAATGTCGTACTGAACGTAGTGAAGTATCCTGTTTGGTTTACGTATTTTATAATTGTAAAGAGTTTTTTACTCATTTTTTTGTAACTTCGCAATATAATACACATTTATGGCCAAGAGAGGAACGTTACTTATAGTTGATGACAACAGGAATATACTGTCTGCAGTGAAATTGCTTGCCGACGGCTATTTTGCGAAGGTGGTGACACTCTCTTCGCCAACAACTCTGCTTTCGGCAATAGCAGCCGAACACCCCGATGTGCTATTGCTTGACATGAACTTCAACGCTGGAATAAACAGCGGGAACGAGGGCCTTTTCTGGCTAAAGGAAACCAAGGATAAATATCCTCTTTTGAGTGTGGTGCTCTTTACTGCCTACGCCGACATTGACCTTGCCGTGAGAGCAATGAAGCATGGGGCTTTTGACTTTGTTGTCAAACCCTGGAATAACGATAAACTGATTGAGACGTTGTTGAATGCTCTTGACTGTTCAAAGGAGAATGGGAAAAAGGAGGGAAAGAGTATTACGCCTGTGCGTAAGGAGGTGCCCATGTTCTGGGGTGCAAGCGCCGATATGGAGCATATACGCGCAGTTGTGGAACGTGTGGCTGCAACCGATGCCAATATTCTCATTACGGGTGAGAACGGTACAGGAAAGGAGTTGCTTGCGCGTGAGATACATCGTTTGTCGGCACGCAATAAAAAGGATATGGTTTCGCTTGATATGGGAGCAATCCCTGAAAATCTTTTTGAAAGCGAACTCTTTGGACACAAGAAAGGTGCATTTACCGATGCTGCCTCGGATCGTCAGGGAAAGATGGTTGTAGCAAGTGGTTCAACTCTCTTTATGGATGAGATTGGAAACCTTCCGCTGCATCTGCAGGCAAAGATGCTTGTCGCTTTGCAGAACCGTATGGTGACACCGCTTGGCGGCAATGTTCCGCAGGCAATAGACGTGCGTCTTGTGGCTGCTACTAACCGCGACCTGTTTTCAATGGCCGAAAGAGGTGAGTTCAGGCAGGACCTTCTGTTCCGTATAAACACAATCCATATAAATCTGCCGTCGTTGAGAAAGCGTGCTGTCGATATTGTTCCTCTTGCCGGGATATTTCTCAGGCACTATTGCGAAAAATACGGTAAACAGCAGATTGGTATTTCGCAGGATGCTGCTGCAAAGTTGACGGCGCATCAGTTTGAAGGCAATATACGTGAGTTGCAGAATATTATGGAAAAGGCTGTAATTATGTGTGACAGTGATGAAATATTGCCCGAACATCTGCAACTTTACGTTCCGCAAGGGCAGGCGCGCAACACTGCTTCAACGCTTGAGGATTTGGAACGTGCGGCAATTGCCGAGGCTATCGACTCTTGCGCCGGCAATCTCTCTATGGTTGCGCAACGGCTTGGTATAACGCGTCAGACATTATACAACAAGATAAAACGTTACGGCTTATGAGAAAACGCGGACTGCCCATATTGAGACTGTTGCTGCTGGTTATTCTACTGGTGGCAGCGAGTGGACTTTTGGGTTGGCTCGTTGCAAACGGATATTATGGTTATATTATTCCGTTGGCTGCACTTGTTGTTGTATATTCATGGAAACTTTTGAATGTGTACCGCAGAATAGTCAAGAATCTTGATTTTATTTTCAGTGCTGTACGCAACAACGATTTTTCTTTCCGTTTTGTTGACAGCCCCATGCGGACGGAATACGCCGTCATAAATTATTCACTGAATAAGATTAAGGAGGTTCTTGATGAGGCCAAGGTAAAGGCCTCTGAAAAGGAGAAGTATTTTGAGACAGTAATAGAGTGCGCCAATATCGGTATTCTCATATTGTTGGAGAATGGTACTGTTGTGCGTTACAACGGTAAGGCGATGAACTTGTTGGGGGTTACCATGTTGAGCCATGTTGAACGTTTGCGCCAGATTTCGCCCAACATTGCCGACACGTTGCTTGTCATTGCTCCAATGGAACAAAGGAGTGTATGCTTTGCCACAGAAACCGGCGATGTGAATCTTCTGTTCAATTGTTCTTCGATGATGTACGAGGGACGCACTCTGCGTGTCGTGTCCATTGAAAATATTGACAAGGAACTTGATACGCAGGAGGGGCTTGCATGGGAGAAACTGACACGTATACTCACGCACGAAATTATGAATTCTCTTGCTCCGGTCACATCAATAAGCAGTACTTTGCTGCAGAACAAGGATAATGCCGAGGTGCTTCAGCAGGGGCTTGAGACGATACATAGCACAAGTGATAGGCTCATGCAGTTTGTCAACTCATTCCGTTCTGTAACGCGTATCCAGTTGCCCGAAAAGGCTCCGTTCCATCTTCTTGATCTGTTCAACGAGGTTGCTTCGCTTGTGGTTTCATCAAATGTGAAGCTGATAATCTCGGTTGAACCTGTGGACACAATGATTTATGCCGATAGGGGGCAGATGTCCCAGGTTATTGTGAATCTTGTAAAGAATGCGGTAGAGGCTTGCGTAAATAGAGGCGGTGAAAGTTGGGTTGAATTGCATTCACATATAGCACCCGATGAAAAGGTGCACATTGAAATCAGCAACAACGGTGGAATAATACCTGCAGATGTTGCTGCAAATATCTTTACACCTTTCTTTACTACCAAACGTGACGGCTCTGGTATCGGTCTTGCTGTTTCGAAGCAGATTGTACGCTTGCATAGCGGTACTCTTAATCTTTTACAGAACAGTGATGAGAAAGTGACATTCCTGATAGTCATTGATTGAGCAATAAGTCAACTTGCTATAATTTCCCTAGTTTTCAGGCTCTTTGTACTATTTTTTAATAGTATAATGTCAGTTATGAGTAAATTTTCTTTTTTATTCAGATGATTTTTGGTAATTTCGCGGCTCGTTTTGAGAAAAACATTTTTTAATAAAAAATCTAAACAATGAAAGTAAAACTTTTTGTATTGGTGTTGTTCATGGCTTTGGGCTTCACCGCAAATGCGCAGGTTGCTGCCAAGAAAGAGGCTGTTAAGGCTGCTGTTAAGGAGGCCGGTGCAAAGGCTGCTGTAAAAGAGGCTGGCGCAAAGGCTGCTGTTAAGGAAGCTGGTGCAAAGGCTGCTGTTAAGGCCGCTGGTGCAAAGGCTGCTGTAAAAGAGGCTGGCGCAAAGGCTGCTGTTAAGGAAGCTGGTGCAAAGGCTGCTGTAAAAGAGGCAGGCGCCAAGGCTGCTGTTAAGGCCGCTGGTGCAAAGGCTGCTGTAAAAGAGGCTGGCGCAAAGGCTGCTGTTAAGGCCGCTGGTGCAAAGGCTGCTGTAAAAGAGGCGGGTGCCAAGGCTGCTGTTAAGGCCGCCGGTGCTAAGGCTGCCGGTGTCAAGGCTGCAATTAAAGAGGCTGTTAAGTAATAACAGTCTCTTTTTTTGTGTAGGAACGACTCTTTGTAAAGAGCCGTTTTTTTTATTTTTTGTTTGCTTGTAAATAAAAAAAGGATATATTTGCGCCAAATAAACATTTAAAAAACATTATAAAATTTCACAATTATGGATTTTGGAACATCTATCAAGACATGCTTTACAAAGTATGTTGATTTCAATGGTCGTGCCAGCCTTTCAGAGTTCTGGTGGTTCTATCTGTTTGTAAGCATTATATTGGTGCTGCCTTTGTTTTTATTCCCATTCAGTTTTATTCCTTATATCGGATGGGTTTTTTGGATATTGGGTTTGATTCTGTATCCGATTCTGTGCATAGCTATGGCTATACCTCTTTGGGCAGTAGGTTTCCGTCGTCTCCATGACACTGGTAATGCGGGTGCTTTATGGCTCATAAATCTTGTTCCATTTGGTTTCATATATGTACTCTGCATCCTTTGTACTAAAGAAAGTGTGCCCGAGGAAAATGAATTTGGACCGGTTCCTGTAGAATAATATCGGTTGATATATACAAAAAACAGACGTTTAATTAAACGTCTGTTTTTTGTATATATGGAACTGTAGCGTGTTGCTGTTTTTCATGAGTGACCGCTACCGGTTATTGCGAAATCTTTACTCCAATGAAGAAAGTGCGCGGTTGTGTAGGGCCGTAGAAGTACCCTGAGTCACGGAACTCGCCTTTGTCAAGGTCGCGTTGGAAACTGTCGAGCACATTGTGCACTCCGGCATTGAGCTCAAGGTTTATGTGGTCGTGCAGAATGAATGTATATGCTGCCTTCAGGTTCAGGTCGACGAAGTCGGGTGTTGTCTCCATGCGGTCGTTCTCAATATAGCCGGCGTAGTGGGGAACAATCATTGAGCCGGTATATGTACCGGTGAGTGAGAGGGCAAGCCTTTTCATGGGTGACGATGTCAATGTGAAGTATCCGTAATAATCCGGGGTGCGCATCATACGTCTGGTGGTGAGCTGCGTGCCTTCTACTTCGGTCCATACCTCCGCCCTGTTGTAGCGGCTGTGCTGTGCTGTGAACCCAATCTGTAGCGAAATGTCGTTGCCGTGTGCTATCTTTGCATCAAGGTTGGCGCCGTAAACGCGTGCGCCGTTGCCGTTGCGGCGTTCTTTTATGGCATGGCCATCGGTATTGGTGCCTATGTCTTCCAGTACGAACACGTTGTCAAGTCCGGTGTAGAATCCCTCCAGCAGAATGTTTGCCTGCCAGTGCCCGAACTTTGTGCTCCAATCGACCGAACCGCTGAAACTGTTGGAACGTTCCTCCTTCAGGTTGTCGGCAAGCTGAATCTGCACTCCTTCGCCGCCGACGGCTGTTACATGAAGGTCCTCGTCATAAGCCTGTGGGGCGCGGAATCCCGTAGAGTAGGTGAGGCGTGCCTGCAACTCCCTGCTTGGTTTGAAGAGTAGGTTTACCCTTGGGCTTATGATAGGGTTGTCAATGAGATTATGCTTGTCCACTCGCACTCCCACAAGCAGTGCAAAGAGGTCTATATCCCACTCGTTCTGTGCAAAGAGGCTTGCTATGCGCACATTCTGTTTCATGTCGCGGTTGTAGCCTGTCATTATATCGTGCAGCCTGTTCTCCTGGAACTCGACGCCGCCGGTGAATACCGAGGGCGAGAAGAGGCACTGGTCAATCTGCCCGGTGTATGTGGCACCGGCAATCCATGTGAGGTCGTCGGTCTTGCCGTATGCATTGGGGTCGCGCTGTGCGCCGTAGTAGCTGTTGCGGTCAATGTGCTGTGCGCTTGCAAAGAGTGAGAGCTTGTGTCTGTAGCCTCTCCAGCCAAGGTCGTATGTAATACCTCCACTGTTGATGACATGCTCGGTCTGCTCGGTGATGTCACTCTCGTGCGGCTGCAGGTGGAACTTGTTTCCGCCGCGTCGCAGTTCCTTTGTCGTGTGGTATTCGATGCTCAGGCGGCTGCTGTATGTGGGGCGGTAGTAGGCGCGCATGCCAAAGGTGTTGATGTTCACCTTGCCCAGTTCGGAAAAACCGTCGCCGTCGTAGTCATATGGGTTGCGGTTTCGGTAGTTTTCGTAGAGTGCAATGCCGTAGGTGTTGTCCTGTGACACCAGTGAGGCATTGGCTCCGAGGCTCTGCTCCCAACTCTCGCCTCCGTAGCAGGAGAGATTGCTTGTTACCGAGAACGAGTTGCTTGTGGGGTCTTTGGTTATGATGTTTACTGTGCCGCCGACTGCGTTTGCACCGAACAGTGCCGAACCGCCTCCGCGCACGACCTCCACTCTCTCAATCATGTTTACCGGTATCTGCTCAAGGCCATATACACCGCTGAGTGCACTCACCACCGGGCGGCTGTTGATGAGTACCTGTGAATATGGACCTTCGAGGCCGTTGATGCGAACCTGCGGGAACCCGCAGTTCTGGCAGTTGTTCTCGACTCTCAGGCCGGTTATGTAGTTGAGGCTTTTGGCAAGGTCGGGCGAGTTCACGGCTTCGAAAAGTTCCATTGAGGCTACTGATACGACTACCGGTGCATCCTTGCGGCTTGTGGCATTGCGGTTTGCTGATACTACCACCTCTTCCATCATCACATCCTCTACCTTCAGTTTAAAATGGACTACCGATGTGAACTCCTTGCTCACTGCGACCTCTTTGGTTACGGTTGTGTAGCCTACGGCCGACACGCGCAGATGATAGTTGCCTGCCGGCAGTTTGCGGAACTCGAACTGTCCGTTCTCGTTGCTCATTGTACCGCCCCCGGTCTCCTCAATGTATATGGTTGCAAATGGGATGTTCTCCTCGCTGCCGTCGGCAATGACGTGTCCCATAATCATGTTTCCCTCTCTTATACCGGTATTGGCCTGCAGGGTTGTTCCAACGATGCTTGTGAATAGAATGAGTAAAAGTCTTTTCATGTATGTGTATATTTTCTTATTTTGCGGCTGCAAAGTTAGGAAACAGAGGCTTTTACCGGAATCGCAACAAATTGTTAAACTTGAGTGGCTGGCATAGTGGATTTAGTGAATTTAACTTTAAAAGAGCAAAGTTGGGGTATAAAAAAAGACAAGCATCATTTTGTGATGCTTGTCCATATACTTTAGATAAGGTGTCGATTACTTCTTGTTTCCTTCAAGTGTGAAGTTTACAATAGCCATTGAAAGAAGACCAAACAAGCCGGTAACGTAACCCAACCATGTGTTCTTGTTGCCCTCGTCATTGAGGCGGCGGCATGTGATAGCCATGCATGGAACTATTGTTGCTAACCAGTATATTGGTCCCAGACAGCAGAAACAAAGAACGATGCTTGCAACCAGGTTGATGATTACCCATCCCCAAAAATCTTCGGAGTTTGTCTTGCCTTTGAAATCGGTATACTGCTTGAAACCGTTGAGGTATGCAGCCCACATTAGTTTTAAATCCATAGTTTAAATATTTTTTGTTGAGTTTTTGTTAAAATAACTTTCTGCACAAAAATAATAATTATTATTGGATTTACGTCGATTTTTTGTTTAAAACAATATTTCCGGTTGCTTCAATGGGTGAAATGGAAGAATATCACATACATTGTGTATCCTCACCAATGTTTAGCCCATATGGGTGTCGAATGTTGTTTCGCTTTGCTCTGGTGTACTATCCTTGCAGCAGAATATGATTCCCATAATTATTCCAATGAAGCAGATTGGAGCTGTCAATATAAATACAAGGGCAAGCCAACCGCTGTATCCGGCATCGTGCAAGCGGCGTACAAGTACGGCAAGTGAAGGTAGTATAAGAGCTAACGGGTATGCGAATGAGAGCATTGTAAAAAAGGCGTGCAGGATGAGTGTTATTGTATAGCCGGCAAGGTAGGATGTGCCCATGCTTATTTGTGATGTCAGGAACGATGTGCCGCTTATTATGCTTGAGGCGACAATGTATATTGTATTGACTGCAATGGGCACGAGTATGAGTGACAAGGCGGTGAATAATGTCCACCACCAAAACTCGGAACAACTTGCGCGTCCGCTGAAGGTTGCATACTTTGAGAAACAACTTTTTATTGATGTGGGGAAATCCATGACTTGAGTGGTTTAGATATGTGCAAATGTCCCTTTACAATTATATATATAATGTGTCGGGTGCGTCTGTCGGATATAACATAAATGTGCAGTCTGTTGTTCTAATGGTAAATGGGTATAAAAAAACTGACTGTTGCCAGTCAGTTTTTTATCAGTCATTAGACTCGTTCAATTACTTCTTCTCATTCAAGAAAAGTGTTACAATCCAGAATGGGAATACAATGTTGATGAGACCCAACCATTTGTTGTAACCCATTGTCTCCATACGGCGGCAGCTTGATGCCCAGAAACCGATAGCGGCGATACCGCAAGTGATAGGGCAGCAAAGGATTGCTGTAACAATGTGCCAAATGTACTCCATCTTCTCAGTTGTGCCGTCAAATTTTACAAAACCAGTCCAATAAGACTTAAATGATTCTACAAAACCCATAGTAATAAATTTTAGATATTAAACATAAAAACTTTGCAATTTCTTATGTGTAAAGCAAGAACTTCACAACATGCTATGCGCAAAGATATGTATTTTTTGTTTCAATCAAAATAAAAACCTAAAAAAATGTAAAATATTTGTTTTTTTGTGCAAATCTTCATTTTGATACAGTTTTGCAATAATGTATAGCATGTTACGCACATCTCTCCTAAGCCTCAATGCTATATGGTCATAATTCTTTTGTATATTTCATTTTGTTATAAATATTTTGTATTTGCAATCTTTTTTTTCATACTTTTGTGCCATAACTATACAAATTAACATTTTATGAAGAAAACAACTACTTTACTGACCTTGGTTCTGCTTTTCGCAATCAGCGCCTTTGCGGGGCCTGTTGACCCAGAAAGGGCTCTTGAGACTGCAAACGAATTCTGGGGCAAGGTCTCCAATGCGCAGCGTGCTCGCCTCAAGTTATCTGCAAATGAGGGACTTTCAAAAAGTTCCGCCAAGGAGGCTGCGCCAAAAAACGATGCGCAGTATTATATGTTTGTTGCCGAGGGTGGCAACGGTTTTGTGATTGTTTCGGGCGATGATTGCCTGGAGCCTGTGGTAGGTTATTCTACAACGGCTGCTGCGGGTGAGATGCCGGCTGCGCTTGAAGCATGGCTCGAAGAGTACAGCTGTTATGTCGATGATGTGCGTGCGGGTGTCGTTGAGCCGTCGAAGACTAAGACTGCTACCGGCAAGAGGATTGAACCCATGTTGCAGACAACATGGAACCAGGGTGCTCCTTATAATAACAAATGTCCCGAGGTGAATGGCCAGAAGACCCCTACCGGCTGTACTGCTACAGCCATGGCGCAGATTATGAAGTTCCATGAGTGGCCTGTGACACCTACTGCCAACGCTACATGGAAGAACAACATTACCGGTGCGACCGAGACCGTACATCTTAAATCGCGTACATATGATTGGAGCAAGATGCTCAACCATTACCGTAATGGTTACACTGCTGAGCAGGCCGATGCTGTTGCGCAGCTCATGGTTGATGTGGGCAAGGCGATAGGTAGCACCTATGCTCTTGAGGGAACAGGCAGTTCCAACATCTATGCTGCGTATGCGCTTGTGAATTACTTCGGCTACACCCCCGAAATAACGGTGGTGCGCCGCACCGAGTACACCGATGAGGAGTACTATGCCATAATAAGGGAGAACCTTGAGGCGCGTCAGCCCCTGATGTATACCGGTCATAGCCAGTCTTATACCTCTGGACATGCATTTGTGTGCGACGGTATCGACGAGAACAACATGCTGCATATCGACTGGGGCTGGGACGGTGCATACAACGGATTCTTTGACATGACATACATGGAGCCTGCGGGTACAGGTATTGGTGGCGGTGACGGCCGCTATAATGTAGGTCAGGCTCTGGTGGCGAACATCCGCCCGCGTACAAGCGACGAGTCCGATATGCAGGGAGTGCCTGTTGTGTACATGATGGATGTGATTGATGTCAATTCGACCACCACTCTCTATGAGCAGACAAATAAGTTCAATGCTTCAACAAAACAGGCTAAAATAAAGTTCGTGGCAGGTCTGCTCAACTGGTCGCATTCGGCTATAGGGGCCCACTTGACCATTGCCTATGAAAAGGACGGCGAGATTGTCGCTACTACGACTGTGGGCGATCCTACGGACCTTGCTTTCAATAACAGTCTGGGATATTATGTTACGCAGTCCGTAAGCTGCAACCCTAAAGATGACAACTATCTCGAGGAGGGACAGTACAGGGTGCTGTGTTGTTATACCGATGACTCCGGTGACATATACATTGCACGCGGTGCCGAGAACGGACTTTTGCTGGATGTGACTTCGACAGGTGTCACACTGAGCAAGGAGTTGCCCGAGGTCGAGGTTACCGATGTTATGCTGCACGACGTGCCGCAGCTGAAGGGTGACAGGGTAACTTTTGACGCAAAATTCAAGACCAACAACGGAAAGAGTGCTACTGTGCTTCTGGTTCCTTATCTGAACAAGAAACTGCAGAACGGTACTTACAAGTCTGTTGCGTTGACAACTTTGGCGGCATTGATACAGGTGCACGATGAGGAGGAGATGTTTGCCTCATTCAATACAGGATATGCCGTTCCCGAGGATGGAGAGTATCACATCTCGTTCAAGTATAACCTGAAGAACGAGTATACCGACCGTAAAATGGATGTCGAAAGCGGCAAGCTGTTCAATGTACAGGGTGCAAGTGAGTCCTTTGTGGTCGAGCCGTTGCCAAGCGGTGCTGTGCCAATGGTGGAGGCCCTTACCGCAAGGTCGGTTACATTGGGCAAGTCGATGAACATCGCTGCAACTGTAAAGAACATCGCATCGACAAATGATGCCTTGAACGCTGTGCTTGGTATCATGCTTGAGAATGTGGCTACCGGCGAAAAGAACATCGTGCAAAGATACAGTGTTGAGGATCTCAAGTCGAATGCGACAGTGAAGCTCGAGTACAAGGTAAATGACTATTGTCCGGTGCTGCTTGCCGGTGACTACAACGTGTATGTGTGCATGCTGCAGGGCGGCGCTTGGGAGAAGATAAAACACTCGGCAGAGATTCCTTGCATTACAATAAATGAGACCACGACTGCACTTCTCTATGCCGATAGCCGTATTGAAATAAACAATGGTAATAAGGTGCGTCAGGGTACCTCGTTCAACACTACATTGAAACTGAAGACTGTGACTGGCGATTTTGAGGGATATGTAAGGGTGAACAACACGCGTACTACCACTACATACATGAGTAGTGAGCATATTCCTGTCTCAATAAAGGAAGGCGAGTCGGTAGAGGTCACTATCTCTGCATATTGCGAGGACATTACTCCGTTGGGTGAGTACCGTATAAATATCAATTACTACGATACTTCCAAGAAGTCGTTGGGTGTCATCTCGAACAACACGGTTACATATGCCGGTAATGGAAATCTGTGGGTGGCCGACATCACAGCCGTTGAGGATGTGCTTGATGGTGAGGCACGCGTTGTTGCCGGTGAGGGCTGCATTGCTGTCGACGGTGCTGTTACAGTAAGCGTGTATGGCATTGACGGCCGTACGATATACAGTGGCGATGCCGCTGTGGTGGTTGTGGAAAAGGGCATTTATGTCGTGTGTGCAACTGATGCTGCCGGCAATGTGTCTGTTGTCAAAGTATTTGTAAAGTGATAAGGTTTTGAAGAAATTCTTGATTATGGTTCTTGCGTCGTTGGGTATGGCTTCGTGCGCCGGTGATATGCCGTTCCGTTCGGTAGATGTAGATGAGTTCAAGGAGGTCATCGCCCAGCCTGGAACACAGCTTGTGGACGTGCGTACATTCAAGGAGTATGCTGCCGGACACATTCAGGGCAGCGTGAACATTGATGTGAATGACGCGACTTTCAGTGATGTGGCGCAGGGGCTTCTTGACAAGGAGAGAACTGTTGCCGTATATTGCCGCAGTGGCAGACGGAGCAAGAGTGCCGCTACAATGCTCCATGAGATGGGGTATACAGTGGTGGAACTTGATGGTGGTTATGAAAGCTGGAAATAAATGACTGAAAAGTTGCAGTAATTTAAATACTGAGCTATTCATTGCCTTAAGTAAGAGTAGAGAGGATGCCCAACCAGGCATCCTCTCAATTATTTCATGCATAAAGGAATAATTATACCAAAATGTTGCCAATATGACCAAGTAGTTATAAATTCGCCTAAAATTTAAGAATTATGAAAAGAACAGTCATAACAGCGCTTTTTGCATTGTCGTTGCTTGCCGGCTTTGCATGCACCGGCGGCGAACTATCGAAACGTCAGGCAAAGAAGGTTAAAGAGTATTTTTCACATGTACTCCAGGGTACAGCAGGTGACTACAGCAATGGAAAGAGTGTCAAGATTGACGATATTGCGCAGATGAGGGCTGCTGTGTGGGGTTGCTGGCGCGATGCCGTTAAGGCTCACGAAGAGGAGAAACTCATTGCTCCTTTCGCTGCCGAGGAACCTCGTGACACTGGTTACTGGCATCTGCCCGAGGCGCTTGAGCCCGAGGCTGTGATGCCATATTACTTCATAAAGAAAGGTGCACAGCCGGGTGACGGCTATCCGCTCTTCCTCTACATGCATGGTTCGGGTGACAAGCGCAGCGAGTGGGAGACCGGCTTCAGGCTTTGCCACAGCTATGATGATGCGCCGTCATTGCATTTCATTCCGCAGATACCCAACGGTTACGGCGAACTGTACCGCTGGGCGATACAGAGCAAGCAGTGGGCTTGGGAAAAACTGCTGCGTCTTGCTTTCCTTGAGGAGAGTATCGACCCCAACAGAGTGTATTTCTATGGAATATCAGAGGGCGGATATGGCAGCCAGCGTCTCGCTTCGTTCTATGCCGATTATCTTGCCGGTGCCGGCCCGATGGCTGGCGGCGAGCCTTTGAAGAATGCTCCTATGGAGAACCTTGCCAACATTGCCTTTTCGTTGCGTACTGGTGAGAATGACTATGGTTTTGCACGAAATGTCATGACCGACAATGCGGCAAAGACAATTGCGAAACTTGCCGAGGAGCATCCGGGGCTTTACAACAATTTCATTGAGATTGTTCCGGGCATGGGGCATGGCATCAACTATGAGAAGACTACTCCATGGCTCAGCAAGCATGTGCGTAATGCGCACCCCACATATTTCTACTGGGAGGATTACGACATGTATGGCCGTCACCGCACAGGTTTCTACAATCTCAAGGTGAATGAGACTTCGCGCGCCAACGATGAGGAACGTACATGTTACGAGGTGAAGATCAATGGCAACACCATTGAACTCAAGGTGGATAATGTAACTTATACTACAACTCACGCAATCTATAACATCCCAATGCTCTTTGAACGCAGCTACACACCGGCAACAAAGGGAAATGTGACACTGTTTCTCAATGAGGAACTGTTCGACCTGTCGCAACCTGTAAGGGTGGTGGTGAACGGTAAAGAGGCTTTCAACGGTAAGGTGAAACCTACGGTTGAGGCTATGGTGGAGAGCTGTGCCGAGTTCTTTGACCCCGAACGTGTGTTCCCGGCCGAGGTTACCGTGGAGATAAAGTGACACGGGAGTGTTCATTTGCATGGTGGCGTTTTTTTGACTATCTTCGCGCTACTAAAAGAGATTACAGATAATGAATCAGGAGTACCCTTCAGCACTTTTGGAACGTGCCGTAAAGGAGTTTACCAAACTGCCCGGTATCGGACGTAAGACCGCTACCAGGCTTGTTCTGCACCTGCTGCGCAAGAGTGAGGCCGAGGTCGCAGGCTTTTCAGACGCGATGATTACCCTCAAACGCGAAGCGAAATACTGTAGCGAGTGTCACAGTATTTCGGATACTGATATCTGTCCCATATGTGCCAATCCCATGCGCGACCACAGTACGATATGTGTTGTGGAGAATATACAGGATGTGATGGCTGTAGAGAATACCATGCAGTACCGTGGCGTGTACCATGTGCTTGGAGGTGTCATCTCGCCAATGGACGGTGTGTCGCCGGGCGACCTGCAGATAGAGAGCCTTATAAACCGCGTGGCAGGCGGTGAGGTCAAGGAGGTTATTCTTGCGTTGAGCTCGACGATGGAGGGCGATACCACTAACTTCTACATCTACCGCAAGTTGCAGCAGTATGATGTAAAACTGTCGGTGATTGCGAGGGGTATATCCGTGGGCGATGAGCTGGGGTATGCCGATGAGATTACGCTTGGTAGTTCAATAAAGAACAGGACACCGTTTACCGGTAAAACTATATGAAAATGAACAGGAAAGAGATATTGAAATCGTTGAGAATAAACTTTGTGTTCTCGCTGTTGGCGGCGCTGTTGGTGATTGCCGCATTCGAGACGGGGGTGCTTGCAAAGAGTGCACTCGTGGCTGTTGTCCCCACTAGCGGTGTTTATGTAATAGAGGTTGTTACCATAATGCTTACTGTGCTTTTTGTGCCGCTTGCGATAAAGGGGTTCTCCAGTTCGCTTGGGAAGGCTTCCGGTCTTGGTGAGGAGGAGTTTCTGAAACTGTTTGCAAAGAAGAGCATGCAGAGGATATTCCTGCTCTTCATTGCGCTGCTGCTCAATCTCTTTGTGTATTACGGGTTGGACTATGACGGTTCGTTCTATTGTGGTCTGCTGGCCTTGTGTTCTCTCGTATACAGTTTCCCTACCAGGAATGTGCTTGAGGAGTATCTTGAGAAGAATAACGGTACCGGAAAGTAAAACAAACGGATGCGTGGCATGAAACTGACAGTTGTAATAGTCAACTACAAGGTGAAGTATTTCCTTGAGCAGTGTCTCCGTTCGGTGGAGAAGGCTGCGGCGGGGCATGATGTCGAGGTGTTTGTGGTCGACAACGCCTCGTGTGACGGCTCGGTTGATTATATAATGGAACGCTTTCCTGCTGTCAATCTCATTGCGAGTGAGGAGAACCTTGGATTTGCACGCGCCAACAATCTTGCGATAAGGCAGAGCAAGGGTGAGTATGTGCTCCTGTTGAACCCCGATACCATTGTTGCAGAGAACTGTTTCGGCGAATTCATAAGTTTCATGGACAGCCACCCCGATGCGGGAGGTTGCGGAGCATACATGCTGCATGTGGATGGCACGTTTGCCCTTGAATCGAGACGCGGACTGCCTACGCCTTTTGTGGCGTTCTGCAAGATGTCCGGCCTGGCGGCCATGATGCCAAGGTCGCGCACTTTTGGACGCTATTATATGAGGTATCTCAATGAGAACGAGGTGAACCCGATAGAGATAATGTCGGGGGCTTTCATGTTCCTGCGACGCAGTGCACTCGACAAGGCTGGCTTGCTCGATGAGGATTTCTTTATGTATGGCGAGGATATCGACCTTTCGTACAGGATTCTCAAAAGCGGTTACAGGAACTACTTCTTGCCTCACCGCATGCTTCACTACAAGGGCGAGAGTACTGTAAAGAACTCGTATCGCTATGTGCATACTTTCTATCGTGCAATGCAGCTTTTCTTCAACAAGCACTATTCGCACTATTCGCTGCTGTTAAGCCTGCCAATCACACTTGCCATCTGGGGACGTGCCATGCTTGCCTATGCGGGCAACCAGTTCCGTCACAGGCATGAAAAGAGCAGTGCGTTCCTGCCGCAGAACTGTCTTGTCATTGCCCGGGAGTGTGTGGCAAAGCAGGTGATGGAGTTGCTGAAGGAGAAATATCCGGTTTGCAGGCATGCAAGTGTAATAGGTGATGAGGCTACGCTGCCGGCGGGGCACTTGAGTGAGGGTATTGACCTTGAGGGGTATGACACGGTTGTGTATGATACCGATGCATATCCGTATGCCAAGGTGCTTGAGCTTCTTTCGCGCGACGGTGGCAAGCGCCTGAAATTGGGAACATATTCGGCAAAGACCGGGGTATTGATAACTGAAAGTGCCGTACACTGTATTGACCATGAATAATTGCTGGCTTAAGGATGATACAATGACACTGCGTGCGCCCGAGCCCGAGGACTTGGAGCTTATGTATGCAATGGAGAATGATACCACGCTGTGGAGTGCGGGTAATGCTACGTTGCCCTATTCGCGCTACACGCTGCGTGCCTATCTTGAACAGAGCCGTCAGGACCTTATGACCGAACGTCAGGCAAGGTTTGTGATTGAGCTCTCGGGCGGCGAGTGTGTCGGAATGGTCGACCTTGCCGATTATGACCCCATTAACGGTCGTGCCGAGGTGTGTATTGGTCTGTTGGGGGTATACCGCGAGAAGGGAATTGCATCGCGCGCCCTGCAGCTGTTGTGCAGTTATGCCCATGAGAGGCTGCATCTTCATCAGCTTTATGCCTATGTGCCTGCGTGGAATGACGCAAGCATAAGACTTTTTGAGAAAACAGGCTTCGTATGCACGGTGGTTCTTAAGGAGTGGATGCGCACGAAAGAGGGCTTTTGCGATGTCGTTATCATGCAAAAAATGCTCTAAAAACTCCGTTTTGGGCGAAAAATGAAGAAATTTTGCATTTTTAGCGAAAAAAAAGCGCAAAATGTTTGCAGGTTCAAAAAAAAGCCCTACCTTTGCACTCGCTTTGAGACACGAACAAAGCAGAAAACTTTGAAATATTGGTGCGTTAGTTCAGTTGGTTAGAATACATGCCTGTCACGCATGGGGTCACGGGTTCGAGTCCCGTACGCACCGCAAAAAGCCTTTCAGTTATGCTGAGAGGCTTTTTTGTTTGTCTTTGTCGGTGCTCTTTCCATTAGTGTATCCTCATTTATTGCAATATCGTTTGCAATTGAAGCGGCAAAATATTTATTTTGTGGTTTAAAATATTGCCGATGAATACGATATGGATTGTGATGCCTATTCTCATTGTGTTGATGTTCCTTCTGGGCATCGACCTTGACAGGAAGGCTTTTGCCGGGGTGGCGAGAAACCCTAAGGCAGTGGTGGTTGGAATGGCGGGGCAGGTGCTCCTGCTGCCTATTATTGCTTTTGGTGTGGCTTGGGTGTTGAAGTTGCCTCCGGTGTACTTCATGGGTCTTGTGCTTGTCGCATGTTGTCCGGGAGGAAGTTCATCGAACGTCTTCTCTATGCTTGCAAAGGGTGACGTGGCCCTGTCGGTGACGCTTACAGCACTCAGTAGCATCATAACTCTCTTTACTCTGCCCCTGATTATGGAGTATGTGTCACTCTTCGTTTCCGACATGTCGGGGGTTGAGGTGAACCTGCCCATCGGCAAGCTCATTGTCCAGAATATTGTGCTGCTGTTTGTGCCGTTGCTTGCGGGTAGTCTGTTCAAACACTTTTTTCCTGTTGCAGCCACTAAGGTGAGCAAGGTACTCGGCAAGGTGGCTTTCCCTGCCCTCATGACGCTGGCATTCGTCTTCTTCCTGCAGTACAGGCTGGAGATTGTGGATAATTTTGCTGTTCTTGGCGTGTCGGCGGCGCTGCTGATTCTATTGGCCATGGCATGCAGCTCGCTGCTGTCGCGTGTGGCGGGTTCGGACGCGCGGGCGAGGCGCACCATTGTCATTGAGGTGGGTATGCAGAACGCGGCTCAGGCCATTGCCATTGCTTCGTCACCGTTCATCTTCAATGATGGCAGGATGGCGTTGCCCGCCATCATATATGCGCTTCTGATGAATGTAATTCTGCTCATATATGTATATTGTATAAGAGTGAAGAATAAATGATACTTACTCTTTGAGAGGGATTTTGCCTATGTTAAGATGTTGGATTGAGGCCATGAGGCTCAGGACATTGCCTGTGAGTGTGGCGGGTGTGATTGCGGGAACTGCATGTGCCATAATGATAGGCTCGTTCAGTGCGGTGCCGGCTGTGGTGTGTATGCTGTTTGCTGTGCTTGCGCAGATATCCTCGAATTTCGGTAATGAGTACTATGATTTTGAGAACGGTGTCGACAGGAAGGGACGTGAGGGTTTCCGCCGCGGCGTGACCGAGGGTGAGATTTCGCCCAAGGCGATGAAAAGTGCCACGTTCGTTACGCTTTCTGCGGCAGCTGTTGTGGGCTGCATGATGACTCTGTTCGGTCCTTGGTGGCTTCTGCTTGTGTGTGCACTTGTGGTTGTGGCTGCATTGGCATACAGCGCGGGGCCTTATCCACTCTCGCATCACGGACTGGGCGATGTAGCGGTTGTGCTGTTCTTCGGTATTGTGCCTGTCACTGTTACCTGTTACCTACAGACCGGTTCGTGGGAGTGTCTGGGGATTGCTTTGCCGGCATCGGTTGCAACAGGTCTGCTTGCAGCCAATGTGCTGGTGGTGAACAATTATAGGGATATGGAGGACGATGCGGCTGTGGGCAAGCGTACTACGGTGGTGCTCTTTGGTCGCAAGGTTATGGGCGTGGTATATCTGCTGTCTGGTTTTGTGGCAATGGCAATAATGTATCCTGTGTGGGTGAGGTTGCCGTTATGGGCAATGGCAGTCCCGTGCATATACATTGTGCTGCATGTGGCCACATGGCTGGCTATAGTACGTTCTAAGGGTGCTGCACTGAATCCACTGCTGGGCAGGACGGCTGTTAACCTCTTCTTGTTTGCCCTGATGTTTATCTTGTGCTCTCTCTTAGCTTGATGAATCCTCCTGACCTTTATGTCGTTTGTAATAGCTGCTTCTCATCCAATGGTCGAACAGGATGAGGAGAATTAGTATTATTGCAAAGAGTATGTAGGGCGATGCAAATATATCAAGTTTCAGGAATGTGTCTGCAACGCTTGAGAACATCCTTTTCAGCTCTTCTCCGTAGAAATTATCCACAATAATCCCAAGAACGGCAGACAGGGTTGCCGATACGGCAACAATGGAGTAGAACATCTGTTTCTCTGCTCTCTTTTCTCTTGCGCGTATATCTTCCTCAATCTTCTGCATTGTACGGAATGTGAAATTCGAGGGTAGGGCACTGTGCTTTGAGTGCAGTGCCTTTTTTAATCCGCTGTCTTTTCTATCCTGTTTCATAATTTCCTGTCATTAAGTAAGAGGTATAACTTTTTTCTTGTGCGGTACAGCTTTGTCTTTACGTTGCTTTGGGTCAGTCCCATGATTGTGGCCACTTCTTCAATAGGCCGTTCATTCATGTAATAGAGGGTTATGAGAGCCCGCTCTTCGGCATTCAGTCTGTCTATGGCCTCGGACAGTCTTTGCAGTTGCTCTTCGCTGTCGTTGTCCAGTGCTTCATCCAGCAGTTCATCGGGGATGTCGCCGTGTGCATTGTCTTCTATATTGATAGTGGCGTGTTTTTTCTTGCGTGCGGCCGAGAGTGCGGTATTGGTTGCGATGCGGTATATCCAGGTCGAGAAACTGCTCTCTTCCTTGAATGTGGATAGTAGCCGGAACACCTTGATGAATACATCCTGTGTCAGTTCCTCTGCATCTTCCTTGCACGGGACAATATGGGCAATGAGGTTGAATACCTGCCCGCTGTATCTGTTGAGGATATGCTCAAACTGTTCGCTTTTTCCGCCGAGAACCTCCTTTATTATATGTATGTCGTCGTGCTTCATCTATCTAATAGACGCAGAAAAGGCGTTCCGGTTACAAAATTCCCAAAAAAATAGAAGAAAAATGTAACCGTTCGGGAGTTGTTGCGTCTAAAGGGTGTAAGGAATGAATTGTTAACCTTTAAATTT
>JAZQZM010000096.1:0-27019 GCA_045634085.1 Bacteroidaceae bacterium | reverse complement strand
CATGATTTTGTGTCTATTATAGTAAGACCCAATGGCAGGGCATTAGTTCTAGACAAAGAGCATAATTGGTGGTCTAAGCAACAAAGTATACAGTATATTCAATCATTAGAAGAAGGTGCATCATATATTACTACCAAAGATAGAAAAACAATAAAAACTGAAAATAAAAAATATAAAACAAATACAAAGGTAATAATATAGCAGTCAACCCTAAAATCGTGGGTCAACTGCTATATTATTACCAAAAATAATGGATGAAGTCTTACATCGCTGTAAAAGACACCGTCATAAACCCAACCACATGAGTGAATTTTAATATGGGAGGCATGGAAATTTTACCAATTTTGCCAACCTGAACTTTGGATTAAAATATGATGCCTTAAACTCGGTATCCTCAAAAAGGATACTGTTTAAGAAACTGTCTGAAATTTATTTAGTAATATTTTTTGTTTGTCAAACTAAAACAAACCGAAACATAACCTTGGTAGCTTTGATATATTATTTATAAGAAGTTCTAACTGTTTTAAACATCTTCATCCTTTTCAATCACCACCGGCATTCCTATGTAACAGTATCGGTAGAGTCTCTTTATATCCTCGTTTCTCATTCTCACGCACCCTTCGCTGCTGCGTGTACCAATGCTCTCGGGGAAGATTGTGCCATGCAGGCCGATGTCGTTGAATCCGGGAACATTCAGCCTGAAAAACAACGGCCCATATGCTCCAAGACGCATGCCCTGCCCGTCGCCGAAATCGTGCTTCCATGATGTGGCATCGTACATCTTCGTTATCTTGAACTCGCCCTCGGGGGTCTTCATGTCGCCGATGCGTGTCTTGTTGCCCATGTTCTTTCCGCAGGCAATGGGGCACCGGAACAGCGTGTCGTTCTTCTCGTTTACCACATAAAGCTGCAATTGCAGCTTCGATACTATTATGCGGTTGCCGGCTTCGGCAATGAACGGCAATGCCATAAGTGCAAGTATAAGTAGTCGCTTTTTCATAGTTGTCGTGTCATCTTGTCAATGAGAATTTCATACTCACGCCAAAGTCCGTAGTTGTGGTGGGGTATGAGCTCGTAGATATAAGCGGGATAGTCTTCTGCCTGTCAAAATAGAGGCTGAATGTAAGTCGCTTGCTGTATGTGTAGTCGGCAGTCAACGAGTAGTTGAACGACTTGTTTCCGCTTGTAGCCTGTGTGGTTCCTTTGTCTATGCTACGGCATATTGACGATGTGTTCTTGAACGAGAAGTCGGCGCGTACGTTTATGTCATTGCCGTTATCCTTCTTCTCCTTGCTTGCCTTCTTGCCATCGCCGAACAGTTTTACGTTCAGTATCTTGTAACCTACGTTGAATGCAATTTCCTGTGTGCTTGTCTCTACCATCTGTATTGAGGTAAGGCTCAGGTTCAGCACGCGTGACTGTATGAACTTGCCACCGATAGTGAGGTTGTTGTTTGTGGTGACATCGAGTCCTATAAGCGGTGAGAAACTTTCGTTTATCGATACTGTGCTCACGTTGTAGCGGCTGCTTGGCACGGGCATGCCGGTAGTCGTGTTGCTCACGAATCCGATGCCGTTGGTGTATTCCATGTATGTGGCGTATGTGCTGTATGAACCCACAGCATATACACTCTTGTAGCCATGTTCAATGTTTACACTCTTGAACCACTTCTTGAACCATGCGAGTTTCGAGAGGCCCGAATACTTTATTTTCCAGTTAGGCAGCATGCTCAGCATCGACGGGAACAGTTCGCCACTGCTGTTGCCGGTGTATGCCTCAAGGAATGCCGGAATCATGACGTCGGCCGAGTAGATGTCGACGCCGCCGTTTGTCGGGTCGTACAACTCTCCTGCCAAAGTACTCGATGCGGGGTAGCAGCTACCTTCGTACTTCTTTTCAATGCGTGCACGGTGCTTCTCGAGGCTTCCCACGAATTTATCGAACGCAGCACTCTTGTAGTTGTTGTCGGCATTGCCGCCACCGAATGAGTTGCCTATGCTTATGGTTGTCATGTTGAACCCGCCCGATTCATTCGTAGGCATTCCGTCGTACATGAACTGTATGCTCTTGCTCTGGTTGCGTGTCCAGCTTGCGTTAAGGTCAATCTTAAAGTCCTTTACCGGCTCAAGTGTCATGCGTATCTGCAGGTCCTCGGCAGCGGTTGTAGTTGCCTGTGACGAGATGCTGTCGTTCTTCAGCAGCCAGTTGCGTTTGTGAGCCTTGCTCAGGAAACTGTCGTCAATGAGGCCGAATGCGAAGTCGAGTCCCGGTGCATACATGCCGTCACTCTGTCCTTGACCGAACAGGTCACCTGCCGCAGGCATGAATCCCGGGAGGTTCATTGCATATGCATTGGTGTAGCTGAAAGATGCGCTGCGCACCATCATGAGTACCCTGGTGGGGTACTGCATCGCTTTGGCAAAACCGCTTCTTTCGCTGTCTTTGGCCTTGGCCAGAATGGTTATCTTTACGCTTATGCTGTCGTTGTTCTTTATAAGAATCTTATTGTCGTCAATGACCTTGTACTTGAGACGGTACTTCTCGCCGCTTTTTGTGCGTGCTGTTACCTCCAGTTTCTTGCTCTTGAGATTGTGGGCAAGAGTAACGGTGGTGTCCATCTTGAGCTTTATCTCCTTGGTGAACGGTTTAGGCTTCTGTGTCTTCTTCTTGTTTGTCTTGCCTGTAGACTTCTTGTTGTTGCTTGCAAAGCGCTTGTTGGTCTCCTCAAGATATGGGAATATGTTGTACAGCTTCTCGAAGTTGAAGGTTCCCTTGAGTGCCACGTTCCTCTTGTTCGCAATGTTATTGCCGAAGTTCGTGCCTCCTACTGTGTTTCCGCGCTGCCAGTTGTATGTTGCCGAATAGCTTGCATCAGCTGTTAGCCACTCGAAAATCGGCAGCTTGTTTAGGGGCAGGGTGTACGATGCCGTAAAGTTCTGCTGGTAGCTGAGTGGGCGTCCAAGGTTCATAAGGCTGGTCTTGACAGAGTCCTTCCATATTGCGTACTCGTTGGGGTACTTTTCCTTGTTCACAGGTAGGAACGGCTCCTCGACCTCGGCATTGGTACCTGTGCTGAGGCTCATCTTAAGGTTGGTCGTCGGGTCCCATTTTATTGACATCGAACGGTTCCAGTAGAACTGCTCCGAGAATGTGAGAGGTATCTCCTCGCCGCCGGAAATGGCGTTGAGGTCGCGGCGCTGCAACTCGTGATAGGTGCGTGTGATGTCCGAGTTTACAGCCAGTGACTGTGGCAGCGGGTTCAATCCCCACTCCTTGAATATCTTGAGCCATTTCGACTTGCTCTTGATTTTCTCGAACGGCTTGATTGTTTTTAGCGGGCTTGCATAGTTGTAGGCAACCGATGCCTTCCAGTTGAGCTTGTTCTCCCAGCTCACAGTGCTTCCGCTGTTGTTGGTCGTGGCATGCGAGAGGCTGAAACTGAAGTTCGCCGGGTCATATGGCATGGCTGTCTTGCTCTTTATGTTGAGCTTTGCATTGCTTATGCTGAAATTGCGCATCACAGAGTGTACCTCGGCGATGTTCCTCAGGGAGTCCTTGCTTGCCCCGCTGTACGAGTCGAGCACATCGTCAAGCAGCAGGTCGGTGTCGAACGGGCTGTAGAGTGGTGATGTCACCTCCTCGGTATATGAGTAGTATGTCGGCAATGATACTTTGAACGATTTTGGGAAGAAGCGACCGAAGTCTACAGTTCCGGTAAGTGAATAACGGTAGTAGTCGTCGGTGCGGCGTGATGCCAGCTTGTCCTCGAGGCCACCGAATCCGGCGGTCTCAATCTTGCCCTGAGCCGCGAACGAGCCGATGTCGCTGAGCTTGATGTTTAGGTTGCCCTGTGCTGCCCATCCACTCTTGTTGTTGAAGCCCAGAAGACGCATCTCGTTGACCCAGACGGTTGCCGATTTTGCGCTTGGACTGTTGTTGCGCACACCAATCATCATTACTTTGATTTGACCTATAGAGGGACTGCCGACAATGCTTATCCTGTTTTTTGGGGTGTCATTGTCGTACTCGCTGTAGATGGTGGTGTTTGTCACTCCCTCGGCATTGCTGTTGCGCAGGGTGTTGCGTTTCACCTTTATGTTGGTGAGCTTGCTCAGCGGGATGTCAATCATGTTCTCCTGTGGCCATACGATTGTAGCGGCGGCAGTGCTGTTGCCGTCGTATGAACCGTGAGGAGTGATACTGAGGGGAACCTCGTACTCGTAATAGTTGCTCTTATAGTCAGAACCCAGACGCACGAACAGCGACAGGTCGTTGTCCTTCAGTTCGCTTGCCTCGAACTCGGGAGCTTCGGCGTGTATGTAGAGCTGTATGCGTTCATACTGGCGTATGTCGAGATTGCTCTTCTTGTATACGGCGCGCGACTCCTTGCTTCCAAGGTTGTTGACATTAAGTGAGAGTGCCTGCTCGTTGTCCTGGCGCAACTGTGGCTGGCTGGGGTCAAGTATGCGGGTGATTCCCGGAGGCAAGACGTAGTTTACCGGCTTTCTGTCGCCATGCTCCTCGATGCTCACTGCCGATGTGGTGAACTCGCCCGATATTGTGGGGGCTGTGTTCAGTTTCGATGCTATGGGTTGCTGGTAGGGACGCCAGTCGCCACGTACGAGCTGCATTGTCGCAAAACGAAGGGTGACGGGCTTGCTGAACTGTGTCATGTACATACGTATGAAACGTATTGATGTGAAGTCGCGTATTGAACCTACAATCTTCTCATACTCGTTTATGGGGATACGGAACTTGTACCAGTCGACACTCTCGGTGTTGCCGTTACGCAGTTTGGTTGTCACTGTGCGCTTGTCGGTAATGTAGTTCTTGCCGACCTCCATCTCGCCCGGGCGCAGTGATATCCTGTACTGAAAGTAGTTCTCGTACTCGTCCATTGTGAAGTCCTGGTTGGCATCCTCAATGTCGGGCGTTGTCTTTGCCGCACTGTTGAAGCTGCTGCCGTCCGACGAGGGTGAGTTGCCCTCGGTGTTGTTGTAGTACTTGTAACGTTCTATGATACTGCGCTGTACCGCGTCGTAGTCTCCGCCTCTGAAGTAGTGGTAGTTGTCGCCGGCGGGGTCGGCTGCAATGCTGTCATAGACCTCGGGGCGCACTCTGCCGTTGAGTGCGGCAAGGTAGGCCTTGTATGCGGGGAACTCAGCCTCATCGGCGCTGCTGAGTCCGTTGAGACCCACATCCTGCTGCTTGCGGCTGTCGTTGTTGTTGTCGAATGCGTATACAAGGCTGGTGGTTGTGGGTATGCGTCCCCAGGCGGTCTCCTCATGGCTGTATGAGTTGCCGCTTGCTGGCAGTCCGTTCTCGTAGAACTTCTTGCCGTCCTTGAGTATGTCCTCCGACACCTCTCCGAGGTTGAAGTAGAGCTCGCCTCCCATTCCTGTCTGGTCGTAGATGAACGGGTCGAGCATCCAGAACTCAAGGTACTGGATGTTGGCACTCTCGAAGTCGGTTGTTGTCAACTGTCGGGTGATACCTCCCCAACGTCTCTCTGGATTGTTCAGGCGGCCGTTGTAGTCAACATCTGTGTCAAGGTTGTATGGACCGCGTTCGTTGGGGTAGTATGTGACGTTGAAGAGTGAGAGTGTCGATGACTCGCCGTATGTCGACTCCTTGTTGGGGTAGAGCTCGCGTTCGTAAACCTCGCGCACGTAGTGGTTCGACAGTTGCTCGACATCACTCTTTATGTGTGCCGGGGTAAGTGAAGAACTGCGGCGTGTGAACAGCGGGTCAATGGTGTACCAGCTTATGTGTGCACGGTCGTATCCTGTGCGTATGTCATTCGTGAGGTTGCTGTATGGCATGCCGCTTGGGAGGGCTGCGAGCATCCACTGCGACGGCGATTTTATGTCCACACCGTTTTCGGTGCTCTCAAAGTCGTCGATGTACGAAGCTTCACTCTGGACTTCGTCCGATGTGCCCGCCTCAAGACGTGCGAACTCTGCCGAAAGGTTTATGGATGATGGCTCGGTACAACTTATGAAAGGCAGCTTGTCCACCATGTTCGTGAGCCATTGGCTCTGTTTCTTCCAACTTAGGTTCACACCCCAGATGTAGTTCTGCAATGGCTCTGAACCCATATCTACTTTTGACGTCAACGGCTTCTCGCTAAGTGACATGAATGTACCACCGAACTTCAGGTCGTCCGAGAAATCATATTTCCAGTTGAGGCCGAGCACGGTCTTGCGTTGCATGTTGAAGAGTGTATTGCTCTCAAGCGATACCTGCACGTTGGTGCCTGCGTCAATGATGTTCTGGTTGAGGATTGTCACCGTTCCCGATGAATAGTCTACCTGGTAGTCGCTGTTCTCAACCAGCGTAACACCGCCGGCTGTGACTACTACTGAACCTCTCGGTATGTTGGTGGAACCGGTCTGTATGACATTGGCTGCCGAACCTGTGTATTCACCGATAAGGTAGAACTTATCCTTCTCGGCAATCTGCTTGGCTACAGTCTTTGTAGAGTCGTAGAGCTCCTCGAATACATACTTGTCGGCAAGTGCGTCATTGCCTATCTTTTTCCTCAGGTAACTGCCGAAGGGTTCTACCGAGGGGAAGAAGATTCTGCCGGAGTTGGCATCAATCGTATATCCTTGGATGAAGTCGAATATGCCGTTGGGGTTCTCCTTGCTGTTGTTGCTGTCAAGGCGGTCTAGGCCGAGCATCTGCAGCAGATTGCGGCTTTTCAGCTCCTGCTCGGGCAGGTAGGTTATGTTTGTTCCCAGGCTGTCGCTTGCATAGTAGATGTCGAGCTTGAAATCGGTCTGCTTGAGGTTGCGTGTGCCAAGCGAATATACGTTCTTCATCATGAGGTCCCAGCAGCCGTTGTTCGGGGAGCATGCATTGGGCTTGAGCAGCTTGACAATGAGGGTGGTCTTTGACTCCTTTACGTCATTCGAGAACTCACCCACCTGATATGTCTGTCCGCCGTAGGTGTATTCATAGGCCACAGCAAGCACCTCGTCGGCACGTAGCGGAGTCTTCAGCGAGATGAAACCGAGTGCGCTGTTAAGTGTATATTCCGATGATGAGAGCAGGCGTGCACTCGAGAGCTTTTCGTAGTCGGCGCCGCCGTTCATGCCGCTTATGTTGCCAAGTACATTGTTTACCTGGTCAATGTCGCGTATTGCCGAGTATGTAGTGTTCAACTGCGCATAGAGGTCATTGGCGTCGTTCGTTGGAATCTCGCGTCCGCCGTTGCCGTTCCACAGGCTGTTGCTTATGTGGCTGCTCTCTCCAATGTCGGTGAAAGCCACAATGTTGCGCGGGTTGTTGTAGTCGCTTGTCTTGTTGGTGACCCACACCTCGATGCGGTTGATTGTGATTCCCGAGAGCACGGTTGGCAACTGCGACATTGAACGGTCGTAGTTGTCGCGGAAGTAGTGGGCCAGGAAGAAGTGCTTGTTCTCGTCGTAATTTGTAATCTCAATCTCGTATGTGGTGAGCTGTGTGCCGCCCTTAGAGTTCACTACGTTGGTGTTCGATGTTTTCTGCGACACCACGGTCTGCAGTGTCAGCTTGCCGAACTGCATGTCGGCCCTTAGACCGAACAGCGATGATGCACCCTTGATGAGGCTCGAGTTTGTGGGGAATGATACGTTGCCGGCCTCGAGCAGCTTGATGACCTCATCCTCCTTGCCCTCGTATTTGAGGTTTATTTTCTTGGCATCGTAGCTGAATGTGGCTTCGGTGTTGTAGTTGAAGTCCATGTTCATCTTGTCACCTACGCTGCCTCGCATGTTCAGGTTGATTTTCTCGTCAAAGTCGAAACTGTTGGTGTTCCTGCTGCGCGACGGCAATGAGGGGTTGTCGATGCTCTGCAGCGAGTAACCAATCTTCATCTCGGCATTACCCGTTGTCTTTATGCGTACTCCACCGGGGCCGAAAATCTTCTCGGCAGGTCCCAGGTCGAAATGCATGTCGGTGAAGTCGAATTTGTCCTTCTTCTTGGTGTTTTCCCACTCCTCGTTGTTCTTTTTCCTGAAGAAACTCTGCATCTGCCTCTTCTCGTGCCACAATGAATACTCGTTGCGGTAGAGTAGCAGCGGGGTGCCCAGGATTGAACCGTTGCCAAGGCGGGTGGAGATGACATAGGTACTGTCCTTGTCGTTGTAGACAGTGTCGGTGACAATGTTCTGTGGTGCTTTCAGGTCAAGCGCATGTCCCTGCATATCGTTCACATTGTCGGGCACGGTCTTGGCAACAGGAAAACGTGCCGGAACGGTGTCCTTGGTCGCCGTCTGCTGTGTGCTGCCTGCCGCGCGTCTTGCCCTACGTATCGAGTCGGGACGCACGTTGCCCTGCGCAAGTACCATCATACTCGCGAAAAGGAGAAATATCAGTGTCAGCGTGCGTCTTTCCATTGTGTGTCTTTCTTTGTTCTTTGTCTCTTTGTCAGAGCTGCTTCAGAGCCAGTTTGATGAGCTGCTCTATTGTGGCGCCGGGTTCGTTTTTGGCAATTGCCTGTACCACCTTGTTGGCTGCCGATACCGGGAAACCCAACATTGCCAATGCCTGTACTGCGCCGTCGATGTTTTCGTTGTTGGCTGCTGCAACCGGTGCCGTGTTGCCGGTAGAACCGTCATGAATGCCTGCAATCTTGTCTTTCAGGTCCACTATAAGGCGCTGGGCGGTCTTGAGTCCGATGCCTTTCACACTCTTTATGGCAACCTCGTTGCCTGTGGCAATTGCATCGCAGAGTTCGTTTACTGTGAATGCCGACAATATGGTGCGTGCCGTGTTGCCGCCGATGCCCGAAACGGAAATGAGCAGCAGGAACAGTTCGCGTTCATGCTTGTTGCAGAACCCGAACAGCTGGTGTGCGTCCTCACGGATAACCTCGTAGATATACAGTTTTACTTCCTTCTTGCCCTGCAAGGCGCTGTATGTGTTAAGTGTAATGCTTGTCTCGTAACCGACTCCACAGCACTCAATTATGGCTGTAGCAGGTGTCAGTTCGGCAAGTTCTCCTCTCAAATATTCAATCATAGTGTCCTTTTTGTCTACTAAAAACGATGTTTTAATCTATTTATTGCCATTGAAGGCTCTTATTTGTAATGGCATGCACTGCCGCTTACTGCGGCTTCTGCGGTTTTTCAATGCGCAGCACTTGGTTGCAGTACTGCATGATGGCCGGGCGGTGGGTCACGAATATCAGTGTCTTTCCTATCTGGCTTTGTGTCAGGCGGCGTAGCATCTCCTGTTCGGTCTCCTCGTCAAGTGCCGATGTTACCTCGTCAAGAATGAGTATGCTTCCAGGGCGCAGTATAGAACGTGCGACGGCAATACGCTGTGCCTGTCCTTCGCTGAGTCCGCCTCCGCGTTCGGTTATCTCGCTGTCAAGCCCCTGCGGCAATTCAAAGACATAGTCGGCGCATGCGACGTGGAGTGCATTTCTCATCTGCTCCTCGGTTGCATCGGGGTTACCCATGAGCAGGTTGTCGCGTACTGTACCGCTGACAAGGGTGTTGCCCTGCGGAATGTACACGAAATTGCGTCGGGTAAGGGTCGATGACTGGCAGCTCTCCTTGCCGTTGTAGAGTTCGATGCTTCCACTTCCGGGGTTGATGAGTGCTACAAGAAGTCGTATTAGGGTACTCTTGCCGGCACCTGTCTCGCCCACAATGGCAGTGCTGCTGTTGGGCGGGAAGTCGTAGCTGAACTCTTTGAGTATGTAACGGCTCTCATCGGTATAACGGAATGTCACTCCTTTGAACCTTACTCCGGCTGTACCGTCAAGCATGACTGCATCGCCCTGCTTCTCAAGCGGAATATCCTCGAGCTCATACAGGCGTTCGGCTGCGGTCAGTGATGATACTATTCCCGGCAGATATCTGCTCAGGTCCATGGTGGGGCGCTGTATGAGGCCCACCAGCTGCAGGTATGCCGTCATAATACCGAATGTTATAGCACCCTCTTTGAGTCCTACGACACCCCACATGAATGCAACTATGTAGCCGGCCGCGAATCCGAACTGGATGAGTGTGAATGCTCCAAGCGAGAACTTGGTCCGGTTTGTGACCTGCGAGTGGAGCTGCTGCTGAAGCTGGCTCAACTGCTTCTCGGTAGAGTTGTTCTGTTCAAGTGTCTTGATGAGCTCCTTATGCTGCAGGCTCTCCTGTAGAACCGACTGTATTTTGCTGTCGCTGTCGCGTACATCGCGGTTCAGCCTTCTCATCTTGCGCACATAAAAACGGCTCACAAAAAGGCACACCGGCAATATTATGATTATTGACACGGCAAGTATGGGGCTCATGAAGAACAGCAGCACGAACGATGCCACAAGTTGTATGATTACTACAATTGTGGCGGGGATTGTCTCGGTAATGAGTGAAGTGATGCTGTTTACGTCGCCCTCGAGACGGTTGGTGAGGTCGCCTGTGTGGTGTTTCTGCAGGCCCGACCACTCCCCGCGCAGCAAGCGGGCGAAAATCTTCAGTCTCATCCTGTTGCGCACGGTGTTCCCCACTACGGAATGAATCCAGCGGCTTGTGCCACGGGATAGTATCTCCAGCAGCATGAGTGAACCTATGACAATTCCCGTTATAAGGATTGAACCTTCGGCCACTCCGGTGGCAATATCTATGGCATGCTTGCATGCAAGTACCCAAAACAACTGGCACACCACATCGGTAATGCCGATGAGTGTGTTCGCTACAGCCTGTTTGCGTGCGCCTGTCGAGTTTCTCCACAGCCATTTTACAAGGCTCATGGTCTTTATCTTCTTCTCCTTCACTTTATGCAAAAAGTTTCAACAATCTGCGAAGTTAGTAAAAGTTATTAAAATAACGGGCGCGTGTGGGAGATTTTAAATTTGCTTAATGATTATTTACCGATATTTGTGCTATTTTCTTACAAAATCCGTCAAAAATCCCTATTTTTGTAAAACATAGGGCTGTGGCACCTATCTACATTAAAATAAACACATCACAATATGAAAAAAGGACTCTCATTCTTGTTGACAGCGCTTTTCGCACTGTTCTCAGTTGGGGCTGCAAGTGCCCAGAAAACATTCGATAAAAGCGGCAGGATTGCGCGCGATTTCGAGAAACGCCGTCAGGCTGTTGACAACGAAACCTATTTTAAGGTTTTTGATACGGCGCTTACCAGGGAACAACGTCAGGCCATGCAGTTCCTGTATGCCTACATGCCTTTGCCCGACATTGCCGACTATTCG
Organism: Bacteroidaceae bacterium; assembly: GCA_045634085.1. Taxonomy (GTDB): domain Bacteria; phylum Bacteroidota; class Bacteroidia; order Bacteroidales; family Bacteroidaceae; genus HGM04593. The sequence continues at coordinate 15,825 of JAZQZM010000096.1, read as the reverse complement.
GGTGACTACCACCTCAACAACGTGAATTATGCCTTGAAGGCACGCATTGAGATGCCTTGGGGAAAGACAGTTCCCGTAAGGGAGTTCCTGCATTTTGTGCTTCCCGTGCGTGTCAACAATGAGAACCTTGACAACAGCCGCGAGGTATTCTTCAATGAACTGAGAGAGAGGGTAGGGGGAATGACCATGTACGACGCGGTGCTTGAGGTCAACCACTGGTGCCATGAGAAAGTGACATATACCCCAAGCGACATACGTACAAGTTCGCCGCTTGCAACAGTGCGCACAGCCTATGGCCGTTGCGGTGAGGAGTCGACATTCACAGTCGCAGCCTTGCGTGCGGTGGGTATTCCTGCCCGTCAGGTATATACTCCGCGTTGGGCACATACCGACAACAATCATGCGTGGGTAGAGGCATGGATTGATGGCAAGTGGTACTTCATTGGTGCCTGTGAGCCTGAGCCTGTCCTTAACCTTGCCTGGTTCAATGCTCCTGCATCACGCGGAATGCTCATGCATACGAATGTTTTCGGAAACTATGACGGTCCCGAGGAAGTGCTCAGTGTGACGCCTTGCTTTACCGAAATCAATGTGACATCGAACTATGCACCGGTTGCCAAAACAAGAGTACAGGTAGTCGATGAGGCCGGCAACCCTGTGAAGGCTACCGTGGAGTTCAAGATCTATAACTATGCCGAGTTCTACACCGCTGCGACAAAGGAGTGCGATGACAACGGCCGCACATCAATCACATCGGGTCTGGGTGACATGGTCGCATGGGCATCGCTTGGGGGCAAGTTCGGTTTTGTAAAGTTTACGGCAGGAAAGGACAGGAACGTGACTGTAGTACTTGACAAGGCTCCAGGCTATACAGCAACACTTGAAATGGATATCACGCCGCCTGTAGAACGCAATACATTGCCTTTTGTGAGTGAGAGACAGGCTGCCGAGAATGCACGCCGTTTTGCCCGGGAGGATTCGATACGTGCTGCTTATGTGTCAACATTCATTACTGAGAAAAAGGCCGGAATGTTTGCCCAGTATCTCGGTTTTGGCGGGCAGCATGAGAGGGATATCGTCAACCTGCTGCTCAAGTCACGCGGCAATCATGAGACAATAACCGACTTCCTTGCTACAACTCCGCGCGAGGAACTTGCCCTTGCATACTATCTGCTCTCAGTTGTGTCAGACAAGGACCTTCGCGATATTCCGGCCGACGTGCTCATTGACCATCTTTGGAACACTGTACGCAACGGCAGCTATGATGAAATTTACCGCAATTATATCCTCAACCCGCGCGTAAGCAACGAGATGCTCACTCCATACAAGAAGTTCTTCCGTTCTCAGTTCAATTCCGATGAGCGCCAGTTCTTTGCCGGTGACCCGCAGCGTTGGGTCAATTGGTGCCGCACTAACATCGCGGTAAGCAGCGAGTGGAACCCGTTGTCGCTCTGCATGTCTCCAAAGGGTGTATGGGATATGAGGATTGCCGATCCGCATTCACGTGACATCTTCTTTGTTGCGGGTGCGCGCGCAATGGGTATACCTGCCCGCATTGATGAGGTTACAGGCAAGACGCAGTATATGCCGTCTCCCTACAAGTGGGCCGATGTCGATTTTGAGGCAACTGTCAACGAGAATGCACCGCAGGGCCGTCTGAAACTCGACTTTACACCTACACGTTATTTTGACAATCCTAAATATTACTCGCACTTCTCAATCTCGAAGATTGTTGACGGCCGTCTTCAATTGCTCAACTATCCCGAGGAGGGAACTACCGTTGATTCGCATTTCCGCAACGGAACTCCGATGGACGCAGGCGATTATCTTATGATGACCGGTACACGTATGGCCGACGGAAGCGTGCAGGCGTATCTTACATTCTTTACAGTAAAGGAGGGTGAGGAGACTGTGCTCAATTATGTACAGCGCGAGAGTGACGAGGAACTGCAGGTAATAGGTGATTTCAACAGTGAGAACCTCTTCTACGACCTTGCCGGTGAACGCAGCCGTTCACTGCTCTCTGCAACCGGCCGCGGTTACTACATCATTGCACTTGTGGCGCCAGGCAGTGAGCCTACCAACCACTTCCTGCGCGACGTGATGCCTTACAAGCAGGAGTTCGAGAAGTGGGGCCAGAAGATGGTGCTCCTCTTCCGCGACAAGGGTGAGGCCGGCCGTTTTGTGAACGACTTCCCAGATCTGCCGTCAACTGTGGTGTGGGGTACCGATATTGATGACACCATCAGCAACGAGATTGTAAGGAATATGAAGCTCAAGGATTCCACACGTCCTGTAATTCTTGTTGCCGACACTTTCAATCGCGTAGTGTTCATGTCACAGGGTTACTCAATAGGTCTTGGTGAACAACTCTACAAGGTAATCCAGAAACTCTCGGAGTAATGTATGTTCCAATAAGCCCCGAAGCCTTGATTGCAGAGTTGTGTGCTGTTTACGGTTACACCGTTCCGCTTGATTATGCAATCAACTATATTGAGATGAACAACTATGCGACGGTGGATGATTTCCACTATTGGTTGCATAGCTTGTGATAATAAATAATCGGGAGAATGACAGCGTCATTCTCCCGATTATTTATACCTCTTGTCTTTACTCCTTAATCCTTATCTCGCAGTTGTCAAGGCTCTCGATAATGGCAAGCGATTCAACATGCACTCCTTTGTCGCGGAGCAGTTTGCCACCGGCCTGGAAACCTTTTTCAATGATGAAACCCATTCCGGAAATCTCGGCTCCTGCCTGTGCCGCAAGGTCTAGAATCCCTTTTGCGGCATTGCCGTTGGCAAGGAAATCATCGATGAAAAGGCATCTGTCGCCATCTTTCAGGAAACTGTCGCTTATGCATATTCCATATGAACGGCTTTTGGTGAACGAGAACACTTCGCTTTTGAGTATGCCCTCCATTGTGCTTGGAATCTTCTTCTTGGCAAAGACTACGGGCACATTCATCACATATCCGGTCATTATGGCAGGGGCAATTCCGCTAGCCTCTACTGTAATTACCTTGTTTATGCCCTTCTCCTTGAATCGGGCAGCGAACTCCTTTGCCATCTCCATCATAAGAGCAGGGTCCATCTTGTGGTTTATGAAGCTGTCTACTTTGAGTATGCCGCCTTTGAGGCACTTGCCCTCCTTCAGTATGCGTTCCTTGAGCAGTTTCATGATATGCTTGTTACAATTGCTTTTACCTCGTTTACATCGGTCTCCTTGCGCGCGAATTCATCGCTGTCGGGGTTGCCCATGCTCACCCCGCTGTGACGGAACAGCATGGCGCTGCCCACATTCTTGCGTGCCGATGCATGAATCTCCTTGGCTCCAGTAGCTTGCAGAATTGTTGCTGCGTTTGCGCTGCTTACTCCGCAACCGGGCATGATGATTATGCGTCCGTCGGCCTGTTCCACAAGCTCCTTCAAAAGGGGCACTCCGGCCATGGCTGTTGCCGCCTGTCCCGATGTGAGTACCCTGTCGCAACCGAGCGCAATGAGCTCTTCCAATGCCTTGCGTGGGTCACGGCACATGTCGAACGCGCGGTGGAAAGTGATGCTCATTCCTTCGGCGGCTGCAATAAGGCGTTTGCAGGTGTCGGTGTCAATATCTCCCTCGGCTGTGAGTGCTCCAATGACTACACCGTCAACACCTAACTGCCTGCATGTGCGTATGTCCTGTTCCATGCAGGCTACCTCGTACTCGTTGTAGAGGAAATCGCCTCCGCGTGGGCGTATGATTACGTTGAGTGTCAGTCCTTCGACCTTGCGCGCCTCGGCGATAACTCCGGCCGACGGAGTAACGCCGCCAACCTCCAATGCCGCGCAAAGTTCAATGCGCTGTGCGCCGCCGTCGCGTGCTGCAATGGCACTTTCCACGCTTCCTGCGCAAATTTCAAGTATTGACTTGTTGATATAAAATTCTTTATCTATTTTATGATTAGGATTTTCTCTATTCCATTCGGTTAATATTACCTGCATATTTGTGTATTCCGGTGTTTCAATATTTTTAGATACTAACCAGTTTTTAATTTCTTTTTTTACATCTGAATAGTTTTTCCAATCATACTTGGCATTTTTAGATCTCCAAATTTCTAATGAATTAAAATCATCAAATTTAATTTCAAATTCATATCTATTATCTATTCTTACATGAAAATGAGGTGGTTTTGTACCTTGTTCGTCATTTTCACCATATACATATATTTTTGTGTTTTTTGGAAGATTATCTTTAATATCAGATATTAATGACATTTCAAACACATTATGTACGTTTTTTCTATGTTCTGTTTCAAATATATAATCAGCAATTATATTCATTTCAAACACATATAATTTTTATATATAATAAAGAAAAGGTCTTGAATAATTCGATTTACATGACTATTATTCATTAAATAAATCAATATTAATAATCCATTCAGTTCCTTCAATCACCTGAATGATTTGTCTATCATCATCAAAGAATGCTCTAAGAACCTCCTCACCACAATTAGCGATTTCCATTTCAAATAACTCCTTTGCTTCATCGTAATTATTTCGATTATCAAACCCGAAAGTTACCATTTTGGTGTTTTCAAACTTAACACGGCCATAATGGTTACTTTGTTATCAGCTCCACAATGTAGTCAATGCCTGTAGGGGCTTCGTTGAACATCAACTTCACGCCATCCTTTGTATTCTTGAATTTCACCGGCTGCTTGTCGCTGAATGTGAAGGCTTTCTTCACCTTGCATTCCAACGGCAGGGTAAGTTCCTTCTCCTTGCAGTCGAATATGTGCACGAACAGGCGGTTACCCTTGCGTGTAGTCACTCCCCAATCCTGCGCAGGAATGTCGCCTGCAGTGGTTCCATAGATTGTCTCGCCGTTGGCACGTGTCCATTCGCCCATCTCCTTCATGCGCTGGATTGCGGCAGCTGGAATCTCGCCGTTGGGCTGGGGACCTACGTTGAGCAACAGGTTTGCACCCTTGCCCGATGTGCTTACAAGTAGTCTGATGAGTGTCTCGGTGCTCTTATAGTTCTGGTCAACGAGCTTATAGCCCCACATGCCGTTCATTGTCTGGCATGTCTCAAGAGGCAGGCGGCTTACACTCTGTCCGCTGAGTCCGGCCTTGTTCTCTCCCGGCAGGTCGCGTTCGAAAATCTGTATATCCTCGCCGGGGAACGGTGTCTCGTGGTGGTTGTTTCCAATGAGGCAGGCGGGCTGCAGGCTGTGGATGAGTGCATACTGCTCGTCGAGCTGCCAGTTGAAAGGTATACTGTCATTGTCGCGGTCCCACTTGCCGTCGAACCATATCGCACCAATCTCGCCATAGTTGGTGAGTAGTTCGGTCAACTGCTTGTTCATGAAATCGTAGTATGCGGGCCAGTCGGCTTTTGCCTTGTCGCGTCCGATAACCTGTGTTCCGGTGCGTCCCAACGGGTATTCATCGCGTGCCCAGTCAATATGTGAATAGTAGAGGTGCAGCTTGATGCCCTGCTTGTGGCACTCCTCGGCAAGTTCCTTGATTACATCGCGTCCGAATGGAGTTGCATCGACAATGTTGTATTCACTCTGCTGGGTATCCCACATCGAGAAACTGTCGTGGTGGCGGCTGGTGAAGCAGATGTACTTTGCACCGGCATCCTTTATTGCTGCAACCCACTCCTTTGCGTTGAAACGGTGGGGATAGAAAGCGTCGGCAGCCTTGGCATACTCGGCCTTGTCAATGGCGTAGTTCTGCAGGTACCATTCGCCCTGTGCAAACATGCTGTATATTCCCCAGTGGATGAAGATACCGAATTTGCTGTCGGCAAACTCCTGGCGTGCCTTCAGGTTCTCGGGTGTGGGGGTGTACTGTGCTTTTGAAACAGACGGCGCAAGAATCAGCAATGCCACTGCTGTTGCCTGCATAAATCTTTTGATGAAATTCATATCCTGTGTTTTAAATTGTCCTAGTAATGCAAAAATATACGAACAATGTGAAAACCACAAATTATTCCTTTGTTTTCATTGTTTTGTACTACTTTTGTCGGGTAAATGAATTGCTATAATATGGACCTGAACTTCTTTGGAATAATTATTGGAGTAGCAACATTCCTGGTAATAGGACTGTTCCATCCGCTGGTCATCAAGGCGGAATACTACATTGGCGTTAAGAGCTGGTGGCTTTTCCTGTTGCTCGGTGTTGTGTCGGCTGCGGCTTCGTTGCTGGTTGAAAACCTTGTCCTTTCAATTCTGCTTGGCGTCGTAGCGTTCTCCTCATTCTGGAGTATCGGCGAGGTGTTCCAGCAGAAGAAAAGAGTAGAGAAGGGGTGGTTCCCCTCAAATCCAAAAAAGAAAAAAAGAAGTGATGAGTAAATATTCCAGGATTGTGTATGTGGCCATTCTTGTTGTAGTGACATTGGCCTTGCTTGTGACATATACCCCCGGTGCTGAATCCCTTGGTTCATGGGTGACACCGCCGGTTGTGCTGTTCCTTGGCCTGCTGTTTGCGCTTGTGTGCGGGCAACCCTATCCCGCTTTCAATAAGAAGATGTCAAAAATGCTTCTGCAGTACTCTGTCGTTGGCTTGGGATTCGGTATGAATATCGAGGCCTCGCTTGCTTCGGGTGTACAGGGAATGGCGTTTACTATCGTGTCTGTATTCGGTACTTTGGCTCTCGGATGGCTGCTGGGGCGTAAACTGCTGAAGGTGGACCGTAATACATCGTATCTTGTGAGTTCGGGTACTGCCATTTGTGGCGGCAGTGCCATTGCAGCAGTAGGGCCTGTAATCAAGGCTAAGGATTACGAGATGTCGGTTGCGTTGGGTACGGTATTCATACTCAATGCCATTGCACTTTTTATATTCCCTCCACTGGGCAGGGCTTTGGGGTTGAATGACGTGCAGTTCGGAACTTGGGCTGCCATTGCAATACATGACACCAGTTCGGTAGTGGGTGCGGGTGCGGCATACAGCGAAACTGCATTGGAGGTTGCTACAACGATTAAACTTACACGAGCCTTGTGGATAATTCCAGTGACGCTGTTTACAGCGTTCATCTTCCGTACGGATGGAAAGAAGGTTACAATTCCCTGGTTTATTCTTTGGTTTATTGTGGCAATGGTGGTGAATACCTATCTGCTTGATTCCGTGCCACAGGTGGGCAAGGCTGTGAACGGCATTGCTCGCAAATGTCTTACGTTGACAATGTTCTTCATTGGCGCGTCGCTGTCGGTGGGTACCTTGAAGCAGGTGGGTGTAAGGCCGCTGTTGCAGGGGATACTGCTTTGGATATTGATAAGCGCAGGTTCGTTGCTTTACATCATTCTTGTGTAGTCACGGACGGAATGCCGGCAAGTCTGCTTGCAAGCGAGTCCTTGACGGCGTTGAACGCCTCCCTGTTCTCTTCGCTGATTGGCATCTTCGGCTGCGATTTTATTGTCAGCGGGTTAATGGGCTTGCCATTCTCATATACGCGGAAATCGAGGTGCGGGCCTGTTGAAAGTCCGGTAGAGCCCACATATCCGATCACCTGTTTCTGCTTCACGTAGTCGCCCTCTTTCAGTCCTTTGGCAAACTTCGACAGGTGCATGTAGCTTGTCGTGTATGTACTGTTGTGGCGTATCTTGATGTAGTTTCCTCCGCCGTTTGCCTGGTATCCCTTCTTGATGACCTTGCCGCTGCCTATTGCATATACCGGTGTGCCTTTAGGCGCTGCATAGTCTACTCCGTGATGTGCACGGTAACGCTTCAGCACCGGGTGATAACGGCTGTTGGTGAATTTTGATGATATGCGGTAGAAGTCGAGTGGCGCCTTAAGGAATGCACCCTCGAGGCTGTTACCGTCAATGTTGTAGAACAGCTCCTCATCGCCTTGTGTGAACGGTATGGCATATACTGTGTTGCCCGATGCGCAGAACGATGCCGCATCGATGCGGTAGTTGTTCAGCGGTGTCTCCTCTACATATTCCTGGGAGTAGAGAAGACGGAACTCGTCGCCCTTCTGAATGCCGAAGAAATCAATTGACCATCCGAATATATGCGACATCAGTACTGCCAGTTGTGGCGATGTGCCGCTCTCTTCCATGGCTACCCACAACGAGGAGTTTACACGTCCTGCGACCTCACTCTCTCTCCATGATGTCGGTTTCTCGCATCTTGTGGCCCTGAATCCGTCGGCAATGTCAAAGGTGACATAGCTCTTTGGGCTTGTCTCATATACGAAGTAGCGTCTTGTACTGTCCTTGCTGCTGAGCAGTGCGCATGCCTGTCCCGGTTTTATCTTCTTCTCGTTGAAAATGCTGTCGGGGCACTGTGTCAGGCAGTAGATGTCGTTCGACGTGAATCCAAGCCTGTACATTACGTTTGCAAGTGTCTCCTTGTGTCTTATAGTATCGTATGTGAAAATGAAATCGTCTTCAGGCATTCCGTATCTTGTTGCCACCGGCTCTTGGATTTCCGGTTCTTCAGTCTCGGAAACAATGTTCTCTTCGATGGTTTCTTCTGCAGGAATAAAAAAGACGGCAACAACTGTCAAAACTGCAATGACTGCAGCGGAAACAGCAGCTGTTATTATTATGTGTGTTCTTTTCATCATGTAGTGTCGTTTCTCTTGTATCAGGTGCGAAGGTACTTTAAATTTGCGACTCTTGAAACATATAATTTAATCTATTAAATATTTTTAATTTATTGTAAAACCATAATTTTTAATATCTTTGTATTTGGTTCGCCACAATACCGATTTATAGGACAACAAACCAAATTGATATAATCCATGAAAAAAACTTTTTCTTTCTTCAGTGCAGTGCTGGCATTGCTTCTCTCGGTGCAACAACTTTCAGCACAGGAACTGAAGCCTACTGTAGACAATGTTACGGTCTATCGTATTGAGAACTATGCTAATGGCAAGTTCCTCTCCAATGGTGACAATATGGACAATGATGCGCGAATTATCTTTGCCGATGGCAATGAAGCAAGCGCAGGACAGGAGTGGGCAATGTACCCGACTGAGGTCGACGGCGTATTCTCCTTTGTGAACCCGACATCGGGTAAGGCTCTTGACATGGCTCCGGGTGTGGGCTATCCTGTGCAGTGGAACTATGAGCCGGCAAACCCTAACCAGCGTTTCAAGATTGTTGCTCCCGGCGACGGCTACAACCGTATGGCAAACTCATCGAATCCCTACCAGTACCTTGCAATCTCAAGTGACGGCTATCCGATGATGCTTACCGAATATGCAGACGAGGAAATTCGCTACTTCTTCCACAATACAGGCAAGCAGTTCTCAGTGGCCAAGGTATATGCCGGCAAGAGCTATGTCATAAGCAACGTTGCGACAAAGAAGGTAATGACAGCTCCGGCAGGCGGCGAGCTTGCTGCTTTCATTGACATGAAGGATTATGTCGAGGGTGACGATACCCAGACATGGCGAATCTCCAATGGAAAGACAGGCTTCGTGTTGACTTCAAACAGCTGTAACCTCTCAATGGATATGTATCTGCAGGCTGACAGGACTCCGCTTGTATATACCACAGAGAGTGAGAACGAGAACCAGAATGTCTCTCTTGAGGAGGCTGGCGACGGCTATTTCTACCTCACCGGTACATTTAAGGGTACAAAGTACTACCTGAAGGTCAGTGGCGGCAAGCTTATTGGCTCTACTGACAAGGACGGCGACAACAGCAAGTTCTTCTTTACCATGGCTGCCGGTCCAAAGGGCAACTATTGGGAGGACCAGTCTATCTACGAAGAGAACAAGGAGGCTGCGCACGCAACATTCATCCCTTATACATCAACTACAGCAATGAAGAGTGATGTCAACTATGGATTCCCATGGCTCACTCCCGAGAAGGCCGATTATCTCTCACTCAACGGTACTTGGAAGTTCAATCTTGTTCCCGAGCCATCAGTGCGTCCGGGCGAGGATGATTTCTGGGGCAATGATGCCGATGTTTCTGCATGGGACGATATAGATGTACCCTCATGCTGGGAGATGAAGGGTTACGACCTTCCACTCTATGTAAATGTTGAGTATGCATTCATTAATAATCCTCCATATATCAAGAATAAGGTCAATGGCGTGGGTGACAACCCTGTAGGTTCATATCGCCGTACATTCACTCTTCCTCAAGGCTGGGATGCAAAGAATGTGTTCCTGCATTTCGACGGTCTCTACAGTGCCGCATTCGTATGGGTGAACGGCCAGTATGTAGGATACACCCAGGGTGGTAACAACGACCACGAGTTTGACTTGAGTGCCCATGTGCAGACCGGCGAGAATAATATATGCGTTCAGGTGTTCCGTTGGAGTGATGCTTCATATCTCGAGGGTCAGGACATGTTCCACATGAGTGGCCTGCACCGCGATGTATATCTCTATGCTACTCCAAAGACCTTTGTGCGCGACCATTATATTACAAGCACTCTCAACAATACATACAATGGCGGCAACATGAATATTGCCCTTGAGGTAGACAACCGTACGGGTGCTGCTGCAAGCAAGAATATCGAGACCGAGCTCATTGCTCCCGACGGCACGGTCGTTGCAACAAGGGACGTTGCGGTTGAGTTTGCCGAGGGTGTGAAGCTTGCAAAATGCAACATCTTGTTCGAAGGCCTCTCATCTTTGAAGGCATGGAGTTCTGAGACTCCAAACCTCTACACTGTAGTTGTTCGCCAGAAGGATGCTGCCGGAAATGAGGAGATGGTGTTCTCTACCAAGTACGGTTTCCGTCATATCGAAATCAAGAACGGAGTTGTGCTCATCAACGGTCAGCGTGTATATTTCAAGGGTGTGAACACTCAGGATACCCATCCTCTTTATGGACGTACAATGGACATTGCCACAATGCTCAAGGATGTCGAGCTCATGAAGCAGGCCAATGTGAACCTGGTGCGCACCAGCCACTATCCACGTGCGGCCAAGATGTATGCAATGTTCGACTACTATGGTCTCTATGTTATGGATGAGGCCGATGTGGAGTGCCACAAGAGCTGGAGTGACAAGAAAGACAACAGTATCTCTAACGACCCGACATGGCAGGCACAGTATGTCGACCGTACAGTGCGCATGGTTATCCGTGACCGCAACTTCCCATCGATTGTCTTCTGGTCACTCGGTAACGAGTCGGGTATCGGTGTGAACTTCGATGCTACATACTTGGCAACCAAGGCACTCGATTCGCGTCCGGTACATTATGAGGGTTACTCAAATGTGAACTCGGCAAAGAATACCGACATGGATTCAAAGATGTATCCAAATCTCGATTATACCCGCAGCCATTGCAACAGCAGCATCGGCGGCGAGCCTTTCTTCCTTTGCGAATATGCCCATGCAATGGGTAACGGCGTAGGTAACCTGCAGGATTACTGGGATATCATTGAGGGTAGCAACTATGGTATCGGCGGCTGTATCTGGGACTGGGTAGACCAGGGTATCTATGATCCGCAGGCAATAAAGAATGGCGAGCTTGAGAAGAACGGCTTCCCGCATTACACAAGCGGCTACGACTATCCGGGTCCTCACCAGGGTAACTTCCTGAATAACGGTGTCATCACAGCCGACCGTGCATGGACTGCAAAACTCACCGAGGTGAAAAAGGTATACCAGTTCGTGAAGTTCACATACAGCACAAACAGCATTATCGTAAAGAACAAGTATAATTTCACCAACCTTAATGAATTCGACGTACGTTACAGTCTGCTTTGCGACGGAACAGTAGTAGAGGAGAAGGTTGTTGCCGCACCATCAGTGGCTCCCGGTGCCCAGTCGGCAATCCAGGTTGCGTTCGATACACAGAAGGAGGACGGCAAGGAGTATCTGCTCAACGTTGAACTTCTTGTCAAGGAGGCGACACCTTGGTGTGAGGCCGGCTATCCTATAGCCTCAGAACAGTTTGTACTTCAGCAGCGTTCGGCTCTTGCTATAGTACAGCAGGCCGATGAAACACTCACTGTCACCAAGAGCAACGGCGTTTCTGTAACAAACGGTAACATCAGCTTCAAGGTCAATGCAAAGGGCTTCGTTACCGAGTGGATTGCAAACGGCGTGCAGGTTGTAGAGCCGGGCAACTATCCTATCTACAGCAACATCCGCTGGATTGAGAACGAGAGTCCTTATGGCGAGCACAAGTTTGGTGATACTAGTGCGTCAATCAGCTCGGCGACAGTTTCAAGTGCACGTTCGGGCGACGGAAAGACATGCAACGTTACAGTAGCAGTACAGAATGACAAGTGTTCTTATGTGATTACATATACAATATACGCAAGCGGAGTGGTGGACATGAAGGTCGATTACACTCCCAAGACAAGCGGTCTGCGCCGCATAGGTCTCGACATGCTCTTCCCCGCAGGCTATGAGAATGTCGAGTATTACGCAAAGGGACCATGGGAGAACTACATTGACCGCCAGACAGGTTCGTTCCTTGGCCGTTACACTACAACGGTTGACGACATGTTCGAAATGTATCCTCATCCACAGTCACACGGTAACCGCATGGATTTGCGTGACCTTACAATGTGGAATCCTGAGAACGGCAATGCAATAAAGATTGAGACCGATGGACAGGTTTCGTTCTCACTCTCACACTACGACCAGCGTCAATACCTCACTCCTCAGCTCCACCCATGGGATCTTGAGAAGGATGACGTAGTGTATGCGACATTCGACTACATGCAGCGCGGTCTGGGTAACGGAAGCTGTGGTCCTGGCACCGAGAGCCAGTACCATTGTCCTACCTCTGGAAAGGTTTCGCACAAGATGCGTATCAGTACAGTAAACGGCAATGAAACCGGTATCGGCAATGTGCCCGCATCGGCAGGAGTTGTGGAGTACGATGCCGAGTCGCAGACATTGCGTTGTGCCGGTCTGCCACAGGGCGCCGAGGTTACAGTAGTGAACTACGGCGGTGTGCAGTTGGGCAAGGCTGCTGCTGTAGCAGGTGAGGCTGTCGTAGCTCTGCAGGGCCAGCCGAAGGCTGCGTATATTGCACTCATAAAGGTCGCAGGCAGTGTACGTTCCCACAGATTCATCAAGTGGTAAGATAAAGTAACTGATAAAACTCTTTTATTACGGGCAGCCAAAAGCTTTTGGCTGCCCGTAATGCATGATGTGGCGTGTTGCCGTGACAATGCTTTGTAAAAAGGTGACGGCGTTTATGCTGTGTATGGCTGAATTTTGATGACTTTGTATCAGTAATGGAGGCTTGAATAATGTAAACAGGTGCTATCCGCGATTGATCGATTTCTTCTCCATTGACAAGTGACCCCCGATTTGAATGGAAAATATAAATGAATATTATGGCAAAAGTTAAGATTTCAACAACAATGGGCGATATCACGGTGCGCCTTTATGATGAGACTCCTCTTCATCGTGACAACTTCCTGAAGCTTGCTTCGGAGAGCTTCTTCAACGGAACCCTGTTCCATCGTGTTATAAAGGATTTTATGATTCAGGGTGGTGATCCCGAGAGTAAGGAACTTAGTGCGCCCTCTTTCACTCCCGAGCAGACCGAGGCTTACACCACACTGGGCAGTACTCCATTCCTTGATGGGGGTTACACTGTGTTCGGTGAAGTAGAGGATGGCTTGGATGTCGTTGAGGCAATACAGAACGTGGCAACATCAAATGGTGACCGCCCAAAGAACGATGTTGTGATGAATGTGGCCGTGGTGGAATAACTGAAGCTACAATAATGCAGTTGTGTCTACTGCTCGTCGGTAGATGAAATAAGGAGAGAACCCACAGCGGGTTCTCTCCTTGATGTTATTTGACAGGTTGGCATTTTTATGCTACTAGTTTGCGGGTAAGTCTTGTCGTTGAGAGAATGCGTACCAATGAATAACATACGGCAAATACACTGACTGCATTCAGCAGAATGCGTGCTATTGTAGGTGCATCTTCGGGTAATATGCTGGAATATAAATCGTAACCCATTTGTACAAATACAAAATGGCAGAGATGTATACCGAAAGTCATTGAAGCCACACGTGAAAGCCATGGTGTTGACTTCACGGGGAATTTTTGTATGGTGATGAAGATTGGTAATGTCATCATGAACACGTTGATTCCACTGAACCACCAAAGGATTTCCAGGTAGGCATAATTGCCTGGGAACTGCTCATTCTTTTTTCACTCATAATCTTAAGATCTATTTGCTAGCAAGTGCAAAGTTAATGTATGCCCTTAGGTATGAGTCAAGAGAAAAATGGATTATTTTATCGAGGGAAGAAAAAAGCTTCCATGAGTTCTTTCGTGCAGGCGCAGTGTTTTTTTTGTGCATATAAGTTTTCTGTTCTCAAACCACTTCTCCGTGCGTGCTTCTGCACTAAGCTTTTGCTTTAAAGGAGTACTGTTCGCCGTCCCAAAGTCAATGCTCGCCAAAGGCAGACGGCCAGTTTGCGTCCATCCAAGAAACTGGTCGCAAACTGGCCGTGCGTAATGGTAGCATTGGTTGTTGTGGGCTTGTCTGTAGTCTAATACCCCCTTTTGTATATAAATTGTATTGTGTAATCTTATGCGGTCTAGATAATGCTCCTGCCTAAATATACTATACGGAATATACGTATAATCTCCTCTTCTTTTATGATGAAATCGGGGTATCTCTCTTCGTTCAATGATTTAGCTATGTATGCTCCATTCTCTTCGGGCATGAGTTTGCGTATTACAAGTCCGTTGCTTGTAGTGTCAACTGCATATATCTTGCCAGGAATCGGGTTTTCGTCGCCTTTGCTGTATGCAAGCAGCGCAATCTTGTCGCCTACTTTGAATGTGGGAAACATGGCGTCATCACGTATTATATGCCACAGGTCAATGGGAGTATCCAGAATTATGATGCGTGACAGTTCCAAGTTGTCGTAGTTGTTCTGGACGTATTTGAGAATGTCTGTGTCTGGTTGTCCTGCAACTACTGTAGGCAGTATTGGTGCGCGATTCTCGTCCAATATTGTTGACTCTTGGTTTTCTGTGTTTTCTGACAACATTTCTCCTGTGCCGGTAATGAGCCATGTTGTATTTAGTTCAGGAAAAGCGTCGTGAATATTCTTGATTATTCTTGCTCCGGGTGTGCCTTTTAGATTGCTCAAGTATCTTTTTGACATGTTGCAAGCGTTTTCAAAGGCATTCTTGCTTATGCCTTTGTAGTTGATAAATTCTATAATTCGTTCTTTTATAGCGTGTTTCATGCTTGATTGTTTTGAATGAGTCTAAATAAGTGTTATGTATGCAATATTCTTACTTGTTGTTCTTGTAGGTTAAGAATATCTTCTTATATTTGCGCTGTTTTTGAGGGCGTTTATGAAGTGTTCTTATGTAAATATGAAGTGTTCTTATGCAAATATAAGGAAAATATTCTTGTTTTATATACTTAATAAAAGAATTATGAAAAAAAGTTGTATGGAAAAGACGGCATTGCTGAAATGCTTGTATTTTGTGAGTCTAGGTGAAGATGTTTTACGTAAGGTTCCCGACGGAGGATTGTAAATTATTTGACAATTATGAATGCTGTTGCTTTTAAAAGAGATTTGCTTGAAATGCAATCGGAGTTACAAAGATTTGCGTTTAAGTTGACTGCCGATAAGGAGGAAGCGAGTGATTTGTTGCAGGAGACATCTTTGCGCGCCCTTGAAAATATGGAAAAATATACTCCTGATACAAATTTTAAAGGGTGGCTATATACAATTATGCGTAATATATTTATAAATAATTACAGGAAAGTTACGCGTGAACAGACATTTGTCGATTATACTGATAATCTGTATAATATTGACAGTACTCAGTTGACAAAGGATTCCATAACTGAGAATGATTATGACCGAAAGGAACTTTATCGTGTCTTGAACTCGTTGCCCGATAATTA
>JAZQZM010000095.1:0-58234 GCA_045634085.1 Bacteroidaceae bacterium | reverse complement strand
AAAGCGCAACCGACGCTGTAATGCGAGAGCAGAGAGTGCCCGCATTCTATGCCGAGCTACGAGGAGGAAAAGCCACTTAGTGGGTTAATTTACTAAGCGTAAATGAGCATTTTGAGGGCAAGCACAACAAAAGAGCCTTTTTAGTCATCCTCTTATCTTAGCCTCAGGACATCGCCTACCTTGAGTTTAGTATACTCCCTGTACTGCGGATTAAGTTCATACAGTTCCATCAACCGTATGCCATATTTCTGGGCAACCGAATAGAGACTCTCGCCGTTCACGGTCGTGTGGAACTCCGTTCCCTTGGCTGCCTTATTCTTCTTTTTCTTTATGTACAGTTTCTCGCCAGGGACAGGCTCACGTTTATCCTTAATATCGTTATACTTTCTCAGTTTGCGTACTGAAATGCCCAATTTATCGGCCAGAAGTTCCATTCTGTCACCTTTTTCGGCTATTATATACGGTACACCGTTTGTATTGCCGACAATCGCGGCAACAGCAATACCATTATCCAAGTCGTAGCGATGCAGACCATAGCGTTCAATAAGACTGATGAGTTTCTGCGGATATCTTGTATCCTCGGCATAACCCGCCTGCCTGAGCCCCTTGGCCCATCCCTCATAATCGGTGCGTTTGAGTTTGAACAGAGGAGCATACCTTTCCCTACCAACGAGAAATTTGGAATGGTCCTCATATGACTCACCTGGATTCTTGTACTTGCGGAACTTACACATACGGCCATTGTCCATAGAAGAGACAGTAGCCCCCTTCCAGTTCTTATCGGCCTTGATGCCAAAATGGTTGTTCGACTTGCGGGCAAGTTCACTCTTGCCGGCACCACTTTCAAGCAATCCCTGAGCCAAGGTAATGCTCGCCGGTATGCCGTATCTCTTCATCTGCTCTACAGCAACCTGACAATACTCCTGAACATAGAGGTCATAATCATCGCCAGTCACATATCTATTGCTTTCAATGGATTGCCGGCCACTCTTGAGTGACGAACATCCCATCAGCAAAAAAACTGCAGCTGCAAAAAGTAATCTGTATGTTTTCATTGCCAATCTCTTTATTGGTACAAAATAAGTAAATAAATTGCTTTTGAGCAACTATTTGTTTATCTTCGCAGTAACAATAAATTCATTTGTACAAGTCTATGAAGGAGATAATTCTGCAGAGCAAGATTCTTGCATGCCCATACGAAGAGCTATCCGAAGCCGACAGGGAGGTTGTTGATGCAGCACGTGCAGCCACTGCCAACAGCTATGCTGTATACTCGAATTTCAATGTAGGAGCTGCTGTAAGGTTGAGTAACGGAACAATTGTAAACGGCAGCAATCAGGAGAATGCAGCCTACCCTTCGGGCATATGTGCAGAACGCACAACACTATTCTGGGCAAACTCGCAATACCCCAAGGAGGCGGTTGAGGTACTTGCCATTGCGGCGAAGACCGGAGGCAAGGAACTTGAAGTGCCCATACCGCCTTGCGGTGCTTGCCGCCAGGTGATTATGGAGACCGAAAAGCGTTTCGGGAACAGCATCAGGATAATCCTTTACGGTGCCAAGCAGTGTTATATAATTGAAGACGGTGTAAAGGCTCTATTGCCATTGTCCTTTGATGCCGCTTTCTTAGAATAGACAATTTATATGAAAAGGATAATGTTCGTATGCCACGGCAACATATGCCGTTCGCCGATGGCAGAATTCATAACGAAGGAACTTGTACGCAAGGCCTTTGCCCAGGAAGCGATATACATCGAATCATCGGCCACCAGCAACGAGGAGATTGGCAACGGCATATACCCGCCGGCAGAATACATGCTCGCGCAACACAGCATTCCATGCTGCGGGCACCGCGCAAGGCGCTTTACAGTGGACGACTACAACAATTTTGACCTTGTAGTTGTGATGGAGGATTACAATATACGTAACCTAACACGCATTATCGGTTGTGACTGCGAAGGCAAGGTGTGGAAACTGATGGACTTTGCTGCCGACGAGCCGCAACGCTGTTCGGGTGCAGACATCTCGGACCCATGGTACCATGGCAATTTTGACAAGACTTACAAGGAGATAGAAAAAGGATGCAAGGCGTTGCTCAAATATCTGGCCCCATGACGGGCAATCACCCAACCGACGAAAGGGTAATCATGGGCATTGACCCTGGAACGAACATCATGGGATATGCTTTCATTGGCGTGAACGGTAACCGTGCACGCCTTATTGCTATGGGAGTGATTGACCTTCGCAAGTGCAAGGACTCATACATGAAACTGGGAGAGATATTCACCCGAGTACAGGGGCTGATAGCATCTTTCCTTCCCGACGAACTTGCAATTGAGGCCCCGTTTTTTGGCAAGAACGTCCAGAGCATGCTCAAGCTTGGACGCGCGCAGGGAGTTGCCATCGCCGCCGCCATCAGCCGCCAGGTACCGATACATGAATATGCTCCACTGAAGATAAAGATGGCAATTACGGGCAACGGCTCGGCATCAAAGGAACAGGTTGCCGACATGTTGCGCCGCATGCTGAACATATCAAGCGAAGAGATGCCTCAGTTCATGGATGCAACAGATGCGCTGGGAGCAGCGTTCTGCCACTTCATACAGCGCGGCAAACCCGTTAGCGACAGGAAATACTCATCATGGGCCGATTTCGCGGCAAAGAATCCAGGCAAGATAAAATGAAAAGCAAAACGAAATGTTGAGAGGGCATTCAGAAAACAGCCCTTCGATTTTGTCCGACAAACGGTTTGCACTATCTTTGCGTAAAGAACTCTGCGAAGATAGGCCGCACTCGCCGAAGAACACTCAAACAAGTTTGGTGTTCCACTCGTTTGCACTATCTTTGCGTAGATATCTCCGCGTGTCCACAGAAAAAACGGACGCACAACGGTTTATCCTTATTGTAAACATTCAACCAGAACATGGAAAACTATATCGTTTCGGCAAGAAAATATCGCCCGGACACCTTTGAATCGGTAGTTGCACAGAAATCACTGACAACAACCCTGAAGAATGCAATACAGAGTGGCAAATTGGCCCATGCATATCTCTTCTGCGGCCCAAGAGGCGTGGGAAAGACAACATGCGCTAGAATCTTCGCAAAAACAATAAACTGCATGCATCCCACAAGCGAAGGCGAGCCATGCAACGAGTGCGAATCGTGCCAGTCGTTCAACCAGCAGCGTTCGTACTCAATCTACGAGCTTGATGCAGCCAGCAACAACTCGGTTGAGGACATCCGTTCGCTAAACGACCAGGTACGAATACCGCCACAGATAGGAAAATACAAGGTATATATCATCGATGAGGTACACATGCTGTCACAGGCAGCGTTCAACGCATTTCTCAAGACACTTGAGGAACCTCCCGCACACGCAATCTTCATCCTTGCCACAACAGAGAAGCACAAGATTATCCCTACCATACTTTCACGTTGCCAGATATATGACTTCAGCCGCATCGAGTCCGCTGACATAATCTCACATCTGCAGAGCATTGCACAGAAAGAGGGTATAAGGACCGAGCATGAAGCTCTGAGAATCATTGCCCAGAAGTCGGACGGTTGCATGCGCGATGCACTCTCGCTGTTCGACCAGATGGTAAGTTTCACACAGGGAGACCTCACATACGCCAAGGTGATAAGCAGCCTGAATGTGCTTGATTATGAGTACTACTTCAGATTGACCGACTTCATCCTTGACGGCAAGACTTCGCAGGCACTGCTCCTGTTCAACGAGGTATTGACAAAGGGATTCGAGGGAAGCATCTTCATTGAAGGAGCAGCTTCGCATTTCAGGGATCTCCTTGTAAACAGCGACCCGGCGACAGCCGAACTGTTCGAAGGCAGCGAGGAACTGCGAGCACGATACACAAACCAGGCCACACGTTGCAAGGCCAAGTTCCTGTTCAATGCAATAAAGTTATGCAACAACTGCAGCATGAACTACAGGACCAGCCGAAGCAAACGGTTGCTTGTGGAGCTGACAATCATTGAACTGTCACAGTTGCAGGACGAAGGAGAAGAGGGTGCGGGGCGCGGCCCCAAGATGTTAAAACCCATATTCAGCAAGCTAAATAAAGAGACAAAGGGCAACAATGCCCCACAGCAGACAGAGACAATACAACATAAGAGTGCAAACACACCGGCTGTCTCGGTTGCACTGCAAGTTGAGACACGTACCGCAACTGCACCGGCAGAACAGCAGCCCCAACAACAGGTAGCTCAACCTGCAGTTCTGGAAGGACGTCCGGCTGGAATGCAGGTGCGCCGCACCGGAGGACTTTTCGGAGGCTCAAGAGCTCTCTCAACAGGCAGGACAGAGACTCCGCAGGCACAGCCACTGCCAGAAAAGACAGCACCTGAAGAAAAGAGACCGGAGCCAGTCGAGCCAAAAGCCGAAAAGCCCGCCATAATAAACGGTGATACGATTTCACAGGCATGGATGTCATTCGCCCTGACACTGCCCGAGAATCAGAGGGCACTAGCCGACAGAATGAAAATCATGACCCCGGCGTTTGAGGGCAATACGACATTCACAATCTCCGTAGACAACCAGCTGGCTGCCGAACTTTTTGAAAAAGAGAGCAAAAGGATATGCACAGGAATGAGTGAGTACATGAACGGCACCATCCCCGTAATGAAAATAAATGTAAACAAGATTGTTGTCGAAAGACACGTAAGCGACCGCACGAAGCAATACGAGGTTCTCAAGGAGAAGAATCCGTTATTAGAAAAGATGAGGGTGGCTTTGAATCTTGAACTGGCAAGATAACAAGTAGTTTCCTTTTAAAAGGTGGATGACCCAAAAGCAAATGGGTTATCCACTTTTTATTACGAGGTTGAATAAAAAGGGTTATTTTTAGGCGTGCGAAGTCCGAAAAAGCGCAACCGACGCTGTAATGCGAGAGCAGAGAGTGCCCGCATTCTATGCCGAGCTACGAGGAGGAAAAGCCACTTAGTGGGTTAATTTACTAAGCGTAAATGAGCATTTGAGGGGCGAACACAACAACAAAAGAACCTTTTTAGTCGGCCTCCTTAATGTACTGCGTGCTCAACACGTATTAATGATTTCATATTTCACCGGCAAAGCGCGCAATACAAGATTGAAGAACTCGCATAAGTAAAGCCAATATTTCTTAAAATGCAAGTGTTTTTGCCACAAAAAAGCAACTTCTTTTTATCCTTGAAACATTTTCTTAATAACAAAATTTTCAGCATTATATAGAATGCGTCTAAATAAAGCACAAGATGGGGACACCCTGCAGCATATTGCATCCAAAGACACACAAAAGGCAGTAAATAGGACTTTTACGACTATTGCAGACGCCGCCTTCAAAAAGTGCAATTTACCGCTAACTATTTGAGTTACAATGTCCAAAAAAAATAACACACATTTTTCACCGACCTAAAAGGCGGTTTTTTAAGTGACTGATATTTAGGAGTTTATTTCACAACAAATTTATTGTACTATTTCTTGACTTGCATTTTCATTTTTTATTGAAGATATTTGCAAAAGAAATAAGAAAGGGGCTTGCCGTAGAGCACTACATCAAACATTGAGAAGGGCAAGATTATGGACCGGGTATCCCGCACCGGAAGCAGTCAGAAAAAGTCAACTTCCAACTCCGGTTTCCTTTATTTTTCGGCCTTAAAAGAAACAATAACCTACAATGGACTCTAACCTTATAACAAAGTGGAATAAATGCCTTGAAATTATCCGTGACAATGTCTCGGAGGCGACTTTCACTACCTGGTTCGCGGATATAACGCCAATCAGGTACGAGGGTAACACCCTGACGATACAGGTAAAGAGCAACTTTGTATACGAGTTTCTTGAGGGTAATTATGTAGACCTGTTGCGCACAACCCTGTTTAAGGTGATGGGCAACGGCACGCAGTTGATGTACAGTATCCTCACAGACAAGGACAACAACCTTAGTGTTGAGGTAAGCACAGACAGTTCCAACCAGAGAAGAAACGCCGGAAGTGGAAACAGCGGAAACAACGCGCCAAAGAGCATGCAGGAGACAGTTCAGGAACTTGACTCAATGCTCATCAACCGCTACACATTCGACAATTATGTAGAAGGTATAAGCAACCGTCTGTCACGTTCTGTAGCAATGAGTGTTGCCGACAAACCAGGACGCGCGTTCAACCCTCTGTTCATCCATGGTTCATCGGGCGTAGGAAAAACCCACCTGATTAACGCTATTGGTGTAAAGATTAAGGAATTACATCCTGAGCTACGAGTACTCTATGTTTCGGGCCACCTGTTCCAGGTACAATATACCGACTCGATTCTGCAGAAGAACTTCAATGACTTCATGCGTTTCTACCAGAGCATTGACGTACTTATCATTGACGATATCCAGGAATTCGCCGGCCTTCAGAAGACACAGAACGCATTCTTTCACATATTCAACCATCTGCACCTGAACGGCAAGCAGCTGATCATGACATCAGACCGTTCACCCGCACAGCTGCAGGGCATGGAGGAACGCCTTATTACACGCTTTAAGTGGGGCATGACCGCAGAAATTGAAAGACCTGATCTTGAACTGAGAAAGAATATCCTGCGCAACAAAGTGTACCGCGACGGACTCAACTTCCCAGAGGAGGTAATCTCATACATTGCAGAGCATGTAAATGCAAGCATCCGCGACCTTGAAGGTATTGTGGTGTCACTCATGGCACACTCTACAATCAACAATTCCGATGTTGATATAAATCTTGCCCGCAGAGTTATTGGTGATTTCTCCGATTATGAAAAGAAGTCCATTGCAATTGACGACATCATAAAGACTGTTTCAAGTTATTACGGTGTTGAATTGAACGCAATAAATACACGTTCACGCAAACGCGAAGTCGTATTGGTGCGCCAGGTGGCAATGTTCCTGGCGAAGAAGTACCTCGACTTGTCTACAGCAAAGATTGGACAGTACATAGGCAAGAGAGATCACGCCACTGTACTCCATGCATGCAAGACCATTGAAAACCTTGCCGACACAGACAAGCAGTTCCGCAGTGAGCTGAACGAAATCGACCTTGCTTTGCAGAACGCCTGAGAAACAGAATAATCATACGACTATAAGAAGACAATGCGAATCCGCATTGTCTTTTTTATTCTACTCCTCCAGGATAAGCATTGGCATGTAGCAAAAAGCATAAAAGAGACACCATTCACACTAACTGGAGATTAGACAAAAAGTAAATCGTCATTTGACAAAAACGACATTCGATTTTCATTTTGGAAAACTTTTTTGTTGCACTCATTTTTTACATTACTGTTTTTCAATGCTTTAAAAAATATCTTGGAAAACTTTATTTAGAACTCACAAGTTATAAAGATTTTATTTGGCAATTTTGAAAATGAATTATAAATTTGCGAAACTCAAGAAAGAGAGTATCAAAGAAATAAAAAAAACAACAACTATAACAAACATAAGGAAAGGTGGAAAAGAGAACATATACATACGAGGAGGCGTTCAGGACCGCACTTGAATATTTCAATGGCGACGAGCTTGCAGCACGCGTTTGGGTAAACAAATATGCAGTGAAGGATTCATTCGGAAACATATATGAAAAGAGCCCCGAAGAGATGCATTGGCGCATAGCAAATGAGATTGCACGTATCGAAGCACAATACAGCAACCCGATGAGTGCACAGGAGATATTCGCCCTTCTCGACCATTTCAAATACATAGTTCCATCGGGAAGCCCGATGACAGGAATTGGCAACGAATTCCAGATTGCATCACTTTCGAACTGTTTCGTAATCGGCATGGAGGGCAAGGCCGACTCCTATGGCGGAATTATCCGCATTGACGAGGAGCAGGTCCAGCTCATGAAACGACGTGGCGGTGTAGGCCACGACCTGTCGCACATCCGCCCTAAAGGCTCGCCGGTAAAGAACTCCGCCCTGACATCAACAGGACTCGTCCCCTTTATGGAACGTTACTCAAACTCAACACGCGAGGTTGCACAGGACGGCAGGCGTGGCGCACTCATGCTTAGCGTATCAATAAAGCACCCCGACGCCGAATCATTCATCGATGCAAAAATGACCGAAGGCAAGGTAACCGGCGCAAACGTCTCGGTAAAGATTGACGATGAATTCATGAGAGCCGTAACTGAAGAGAGATCATACACCCAGCAATACCCGATAGACTCCACTACCCCAGTGTACAGCAAGGAGATTGACGCCGTACAGTTATGGAACAAGATAATACACAATGCATGGAAATCGGCCGAACCTGGCGTATTGTTCTGGGACACAATACGGAAGGAATCCATCCCCGACTGCTACGCCGACCTCGGATTTGAGACAGTATCTACCAACCCATGCGGCGAGATACCACTATGCCCTTACGACTCATGCCGACTGATTGCGATAAACCTGTATGCGTATGTAGTAAATCCATTTACCGACAAGGCCTATTTCGACTTCACCCTGTTCAAAGAGCACACAGCCAAGGCGCAACGCATCATGGACGATATCATAGACCTTGAGCTTGAAAAAATCAAAGCTATTCAAGACAAGATTGAAAGCGACCCCGAAAGCGAGGAGGTAAAGGGAGCCGAAAAGAAACTTTGGGAAAAAATTGCACGCAAGAGCAGCATGGGACGTCGCACAGGCGTAGGCATTACAGCCGAGGGCGACATGCTCGCAGCTATGGGACTGCGCTATGGCAGCCCTGAGGCGGTAGATTTCGCCGAGGAGGTACACAGGACACTGGCACTGGCAGCATACGGTTCATCGGTAAAACTCGCCGAAGAACGTGGTGCTTTTGAAATTTTCGACATCAAACGCGAAGAGAACAACCCATTCATAAACAGGTTACGCGCAGCCGACCCTGCACTCTACGAGAACATGAAGAAGCACGGCCGCCGCAACATCGCCTGCCTCACCATAGCGCCTACAGGCACTGTAAGCATCATGACACAAACCACTTCAGGCATTGAGCCTGTATTTATGCCTGTATACAAGCGCCGCAGGAAGGTAAACCCCAACGACCCCGCAGTACACGTGGATTTCACCGACGAGAACGGAGACGCGTTCGAGGAGTACGTAGTATACCACCACAAGTTCGTCGAGTGGATGAACAAGAACGGCATAGACACGAACAAACGATACACACAGGCCGAGGTAGACGCCATTGTGGCACGTTCACCATATGCCAAGGCTACATCAAACGACATTGATTGGGTGGCAAAGGTGGAGATGCAGGGACGCATCCAGAAGTGGGTAGACCACTCCATCAGCGTCACAATCAACCTGCCTAACAATGTTGACGAGAAACTGGTCAACGACCTGTACGTAACAGCATGGAAATGCGGTTGCAAGGGATGCACCGTATACCGTGACGGTTCACGCGCCGGAGTACTTGTATCAACCGACAGCAAAAAGGAGAAGAAAGAGACCGAAACTACCAAATCGCTGGTTACCGAGGTACGCCCTGTAGTGCTGAAAGCCGACGTGGTACGTTTCCAGAACAACAAGGAAAAATGGGTTGCATTCATTGGTTTGCTTGACGGAGAACCATATGAAATATTCACCGGACAGCAGGACGATGAGGATGGTATTCCATTACCCAAGAATGTGACACACGGCATAATCATCAAGCACACCAACGAGGACGGGAGCAAGCGTTACGACTTCCAGTTCGAGAATAAGATAGGATACAAGACAACCATCGAGGGACTATCCGAAAGATTCAACCCCGAGTTCTGGAACTATGCTAAACTGATATCAGGAGTATTGCGCTACAAGATGCCGATAGAACAGGTCATCAAGCTCATCTCTTCGCTTGAACTGGAATCGGACAACATAAATACATGGAAGAACGGTGTTGAACGTGCCTTGAAGCGCTACATAAAGGACGGAACATCAACAGCCGAGAAGTGTCCTAACTGCAAGCAGCAACTCATATTCGAAGAAGGCTGCCTGCACTGCCCCGGATGCGGATATTCAAAATGCGGATAACATATAACTATAGACAGATTACCGGTGAAGGGACTCTCCAAGAGCCCTTCACTTTTTAAAGACCTCAAATCAACGATATAAATGCAGATAACAGATTATAGCATTGAGCTAAAGAATGTACACTTATATGCCTACCACGGAGTCATGGAGCAGGAGAGAGAGATTGGCGCATGGTATACCATAGACGCCTCATTGCTCATAAGCGACCATAGTTGTCTCTGCAGTGATGACATCAATGGCACAGTCAGCTACGCAGACGTATATGCAATTATACACGAAGAGATGAATACTCCGTCAAAACTGTTGGAAAATGTATGTTACAGAATCTGTGACAGAATTTACAACGCATTCTGCCAGGTAACAGAAATAACAATTACGTTAAGCAAGGACACGCCCCCCATGAGTGGCGACAGACTGAGTGCCAGCGTAACAATCAGAAGCCACAGATAAGTAGGCGTCTACAGACAGACTCACTCCTGCGACGGTTCAGCAGTCAACTTTAAAAGAGCCTGACGGGCTGCCTTTTGTTGGCTTTCACGCTTTGAGAATCCCTCTCCAAAGCCCAAGACATCACCATCAACGACGACCTCGCTGACAAAGTAGGTTCCATCCCTACGGATTTCCTCGAGCACAACCCGGAACTCAATCTCCTTGTGATTTTTCTGAGACCATTCAATGAGCCGGCTCTTGTAGTTCTTGTCAGACTTTGCAACCTGTTCAATATCGCCTAAACACGAAAAAACCCTGCCGAGAAGAAACCTGCGACAGTGCTCGTAACCTCTATCAATATAAATTGCCCCCACCAGTGCCTCAAGCGCATTGCCATAGATATCGTTATTACGTTGCCTGTTGACACTGCACGCATCAACAAACCTGTCTAAACCAATTTCCAGAGCCAGCTCATTAAGACGTTCACGACAGACAAGATTGCTACGCGACTTGGTAAGGAAGCCTTCACGTTCCTTACGGAAGTTGGAATAGAGAAAATCGGACATCACCGAGCTCAGGACAGCATCGCCAAGAAACTCCAATCGTTCATTACAGCCCAATTTGCGCACTCCCGAAGTTGAAGAGCTGTGCGTCATGGCCAATTTGTAAAGAGAGATGTCGCGAGGTACAAAACCCAAAATAGAATACAACAAAAGATAAGACTCCCTGTCCTTTTTGGACAGTAGTCTTATCTTATCTATACACCTTCTTAATAACCCGTTAGCCTTCAATTTTCCTAAAAGCTATACTTGCATTGTGTCCGCCAAAACCGAACGTATTTGACAACGCAACATTAATCTCACGTTCCTGAGCCTTATTGAAGGTAAAGTTCATGCGATAATCGATATTCTCGTCCTCATCCCCCTCTTCATGATTGATTGTAGGCGGCACCACATTGTTCTTGAGTGCCAGTACAGTCAGCACAGCCTCCAACGCACCGGCAGCACCTAACAAATGGCCTGTAACCGATTTTGTTGAGCTTATGTTAAGCTTATAAGCATGCTCACCGAAGAGATTCTTGATAGCCTTTGCCTCAGCAATATCGCCCGGAGGTGTTGATGTACCATGTACATTGATATAATCGACACTCTCCAATGGAAGACCGGCCTCATCAAGAGCCATTTTCATGACCTTCATGGCACCCTCACCCTCGGGATGTGGAGATGTTATATGGTAAGCATCGGCAGTAAGACCGGCACCTACAACCTCGGCATATATCTTTGCACCACGTGCGACCGCATGCTCATACTCCTCAAAAATGAGTGTTGCTGCACCCTCGGCTATAACGAAACCGTCACGGCTCTTGCTGAACGGACGTGAAGCACGCTGTGGCTCATCGTTACGCACCGACAAAGCATGCATGGCATTAAAACAGCCCACACCGGTCTGGGTAATGGCTGCTTCGCAACCACCTGCAATAATCACATCGGCCCTGCCCAGACGCACCTGGTCAAATGCATCGATCAAAGCATTTGTAGATGACGCACATGCCGACGTAGTGACATAGTTGGGGCCTTTAAGACCATATCTGATGGATATATAGCCGGGAGTCATGTCAGCAATCATCTTGGTCATGAGGAACGGAGAGAAACGTGGACCATTCTCAAGATTTTGAGCATACGCACGCATCTCGTCCTCTAGCGCGCCCAAGCCACCGATACCCTCACCAAAGATAACACCAATACGGTCACGATTTTCCTTTTCAAAGTCGAGACCGCTGTCTGCAATAGCCTCGACGGCCGACACGAATCCATAATGGGTATCAATGTCAACCTTGCGCAAATCGCGACGGTCCATTACCGTTGTAGGGTCAAAGTTCTTGACCTCACACGCAAATTGCGTCTTGAAAAGGTATGTATCAAAACGAGTAATAGGTCCTGCTCCACTTACACCGTTGACAGCGTTCTCCCATGTTGTGGGAACATCGTTGCCAATTGGCGAAACGGCACCAAGACCTGTTACAACAACTCTTCTTAGTTTCATATAGAATTGTTAGAGATATGTAGAGAAGAGAGTGATTACTTATTGGCAACCATTTCCTCTACGAACTTAACAGCATCACCTACTGTTACGATCTTCTCTGCTGCATCCTCGGGGATAGAGATACCGAACTCATCCTCGATCTCCATAATAAGTTCTACTCTGTCCAATGAGTCTGCGCTCAAGTCGTTTGTGAAGTTAGCCTCTGTAGTAACCTGAGACTCTGACACACCGAATTTCTCAACAATAATAGCCTTAACTCTTGATTCAATTTCTGACATAGTTGTAAATTTTTGAAGATTGAAAATTATTTGCTACAAAAGTATGACAAAATTTAGGAACAGCAAAGAAAGTGAAAGAAAAAAACAAACAAAAATTGCACAAATGCCCCGTTTTGTGCAATTTAAGCTCAAAAAGCGCCCATATTTAACATTTTATTACTTTTTCAAGGCATATTTTGTACGAAGCCGGCTCCCTGCGCAAGCAATAATTGTTCCTCAAATCCTCAAACATCACCGGATTTTCCTTAAGGTCTGCAGAATCGGCATGCGGGTCATAAATCTTCAACACAGCATCGGCATACGACTGCGCGACAACAGTCTCGGGGAAAGGAGAATCCAGAACCGGCAAAGGCAACTCCCCTGAAAAATGCGAGAACTCCGCAAAAGCCTCAAGAACAATGCGCGTCGCATTCATCTTACCCTCGGCCGAATAACCGGCAATATGAGGCGTGGCAATATACACCTTATTTAATAAGGTCAGATCCACATCGGGCTCATGTTCCCAGACATCAAGCACGATATCGGCCGCAAGCCCTTTTCTCAAAGCAGCCAGCAACGCCTTATTATCCACAACGGGACCACGCGAAGCGTTTATCAACAGACGGCACCTCTTCAGCGAGGCAAAGAATGAAGCATCGGCAAGATGCAGACTCGGGAACTCCCCGCCCACACTCAAAGTCGGATGGAAAGTTATGATATCACACTCCTTGGCAATAGCCGCAAGATTGACAAAGCCGTCACCACCCTCACGTTGCGCCCTTGGAGGGTCATTGAGCAGCACACGCATCCCAGCCTCACGTGCCCAGGCCTCTACTTTAGAACCTATTTCTCCGACACCGACAACGCCCAGCGACAAGCCACCCAGAGAAACACACCTTTCGCGCGCCCAAGCATAGACCGCCGACTGTACATACTGAAGCACGGCACCCGAATTACACCCAGCAGCACTGGTCCAGCAAATACCGTTCCTGGCACAGTAATCCACATCAATATGATCATAACCTATTGTAGCCGTACCGATGAAACCGACCCCACTGCCAGCCAGCAAAGAGGCATCACACTTTGTTCTTGTACGCACAAATAGAGCATCGGCACCGGCTACATCATCGGCACAAATTTCCACGCCGGGTTTAGAGAGCACCGTATGCCCCATAGTCTCAAGCGCCGTCTTCAAGCAAGGTATCTTTTCATCAATTACAACATTCATAGCACTATAACATATTAAAGCAGTGCAAATATAACGAGTTTTGAGATAAATTTTGCCAATATCATAAAAATCGTTAGTTTTGCATTTGGAACGGGATTCATTACCCCATCCTCATACTTGCAGAACAAAGAAAGAAACAGAAACGATATGAAAAAATTCACAGAGCTCAGTTGGCCAATCTTCAACGAAGCTATCGCCGACTACCACAAGACAGACAACGTTGATACACCCATCAACAACCCTTACCCCGTAAAGAGCATCGAGTACTACCTGTACCTCAAATGCTGGATAGACACAGTACAGTGGCACTTTGAGGACATCATCCGCGACCCGGAGATAGACCCAGTTGCAGCACTCACACTCAAACGCCGCATCGACAAATCGAACCAGGACCGCACCGATCTTGTTGAGCTCATCGACAGCTACTTCCTTGACACATACAAAGACGTCACCCCCGCAGCGGACGCTACCATCAACACCGAAAGCCCCGCATGGGCCGTAGACCGCTACTCAATCCTCTCACTCAAGATTTACCACATGCAGGAGGAGGTAAAGCGTACCGATGTCAGCGCCGAGCACATTGCAAAATGCCAGGCAAAGCTTGACGTACTCAACGAGCAGTACAAGGACATGACAACATCAATAGGACAGTTGCTTGACGACATTGCAGCAGGCCGCAAGTACATGAAGGTGTACCGCCAGATGAAGATGTACAACGACCCTGCACTCAACCCGGTTCTGTATGGTTCAAAAAAATAAGGCAGGACACACAATCCTCATAACACGATTCTCGGCTGTAGGAGACATAGCAATGACCATCCCATTGCTATACTCCATCAGCCGCAAATACCCCGAACACCGCTTTGCTTTTGTAAGCCGCGAGAGGTTTGGGCAATTTTTTATAGACAAGCCCGAAAACCTTGAATTCATCGGAGTAAATCCCGACAACTACAAAGGAATCACTGGGCTTTTCAGATTATACCGCGAGCTAAAGGAGAGAGTCTCCCCCGACTCGGTAGCCGACCTTCACGACGTACTGCGTACAAAGATTCTGCGCACCTTCTTCAGGCTGTTTGCCGGCACCAGATGCGCCCATATCATCAAGGGACGCAAGGAGAAGAAGGCACTTACACGCAAGAACGGCAAATGCACGCAGCAGTTGAAGAGCACTTTCGAAAGATACAGAGACGTCTTCACACGATTGGAATTTCCATTTGAGCCCGAATTCCATTCACTTTTCTCCGATGGAAAGGGAGATATCAGCGATTTTTCAGCATTCCTTCCACAGAAAGGCAGTGACAAATGGGTGGGCATTGCACCCTTCGCACGACACGAAGGCAAGATATACCCGCTTGACAGAATGGAAAAGGTCATCGAGCTTCTTACAGCACACCAGGAGATAAAAGTCATATGTTTTGGCAACGGGCCACAGGAAGAGGAAGTTGTGAACGGCTGGTGCGCAAAGCACCCCAACACAATCTCATTCATCGGACGTGCCCGATTTGACGGAGAACTCAGGCTTATAAGCCATCTTGACGCAATGGTAAGCATGGATTCGGCAAACATGCACATGGCATCATTGGCCGGCACACCGGCAATATCGATATGGGGAGCAACATCGCCGTTGGCCGGTTTCCTTGGCTGGAACCAGAAACAGGAGGACTGCATTGAACTGCCACTGGAATGCCGCCCGTGCTCAATCTTCGGCAACAAGCCATGCATGCACGGCGACTACCGCTGCATGAGCATCCCACCGGAAACCGTTGCCGGCAGAGTTATAGACAAGATAGGATTACGATAACACATAACGCAGCAGCATGAACGCAACCACAACCGACAAGGGAAAAGACCCGATGGGAAGGGCTATTTTCGACTACTACACCACAGGAAAAGCAGCAAAACTAAGAGTCTTCTCTTCCATGTTCTACGAGGACGAGATTCCCGTCAGCACCCTATTCCGCAAATTCGAGGAGATGCCAATCCAAGAGAAGAAAGCCATTGAATTATGCCGCGGCCGTGTACTCGACGCCGGAGCCGGCTCAGGTTGCCACAGCGCACTTCTCATGGAACGTGGACATGACGTTGTCGCCATTGATATTTCAGAACTGTCGGTTGATGTAATGAAACAGCGCGGTATTGACGCACGCATCGTAAACTTCTTCGACGAGAGATTCACAGAGAAGTTCGACACCATACTGCTTGCCATGAACGGTATTGGAATCGTTGGCAAAGTAGAACGGTTGGGAGAATTCTTCCGCAGCGCCAAGAGGCTGCTTGCCCCGGGAGGCCAGATACTGCTCGATTCATCGGACATCAAATATGTATTCATGGACGAAGACGGCTCCATGGAGATAAATCTGGCCGCCGGTTACTACGGAGAAATCGACTTTAAGATGCGCTACAAGAACATCGCCGGTGAGACGTTCGACTGGCTCTACATAGACTTTGAGACACTGTCCATGTATGCCGAAGAGCATGGTTTCAATTGCGAGAAATGCATCGACGGCGAGCACTACGACTACCTCGCCCGCATAACAGAAAGAAACGGCACACTTTGATAAAACAAATTTACAAGCCTCCCGCGCAAACCGCATAGCGCTTGTAAAATGCAATAATTATTTATATCTTTGTATAGAATAGCGAATAAAACCTTCTCGGCCCACGCATTTGCCTGGCCGGGAAGAACGTTTTTTTCGCCGACGGCAGCCACATGCCTCTTGAGCAGGCACAACAGGCCCGCCTAATTTATAAAACATTGTAATTCAATGCGTTATACACGCATTGAGGAGCCAAAGGTATGCTCAATAGCCAAGAAGCCACAAACACGGTGCTCGACGCCGATTCCCAGATTGTATGGTTTGCAATGAGTGCTCCTTACCGCCGAGAACTCAAGGCGAGGGACTACCTTCAGGCAAAGGGCATCGAATGTTTCATTCCCATGGTCAACACCATGCTCCAGAAACGCAATGGAACGAAGAGCCGGCAACTGATACCGGCAATACACAATCTCATATTCGTGCACACATCAAAGAGCACAATCCAGGAACTTAAGCGCGGCGTAGACTACCTGCAATACCGTACAACGCCAAAGAATGGCAAGAATGTCCCAATCATTGTACCCGACAGGCAGATGCAGCAGTTCATTACCGTGACACAAACCGCAAACGAAGAACTCATATACCTGCGCCCCGAAGAGGTAGACCTCAGAAAAGGCACAAAAGTACGCCTTCATGGCGGAGCATTTGACGGCACCGAAGGCATCTTCATAAAGCTCCGCGGCAAACTGCGGCCACGCGTAGTCATCCTCATCCAAGGCGTTGCCGCAGTAGCAATGGCCGAAATAAGCACCGACTACATCGAAGTCATCCAACAATAAAAATACTAGTAAAATTTTATTACAAATAAAATAACCTACGCGCGCGTGCACACCTGTAAAAAGCACAAAGTGCAACAACATAAACCCGAATAAAAACAAAATACATACAACCATGAAAAAGATTCTGTACTCACTATTGGCAGTGATGTTCATTGCATCATGTTCAACACAAAAGAAAGTCCCCTATTTCCAGGACCTGAGAAACGGCGGCAGCGTTGAAGTAGCCCTTTCTCAGGAGATAACAATCAAGCCAGGAGACAAACTATCAATACACGTCAACAGCAAGGACGAGGAGCTTGTTGCCCCGTTCAACCTGAGACGTAGTCAGCAGAACTTCGGTTCACAGACCGACCTTGCATACACCGTAGACAAGGACGGCAACATAGAGTTCCCATACCTTGGCAGCATACGTGTCGAAGGCATGACCCGTGATGACGTAGCAAAACACATCAAACAGGAACTGCTCGACAGGAAAATGGTGCAGGACCCCACAGTCATCGTCGACCTCAGCAACCTCCAAATTTCCATTCTTGGCGATGTAGGCAAACCCGGCAAGTACAGCATCGAGAAGGACAAATACACAATCATCGACGCCATAAGCGAAGCCGGCGACCTTGCCATAACCGCCAAGAGAGACAACATCATGGTGCTGCGTCAGGAGAACGACGAACAGAAGACCTACTTCGTGAACCTCAACGACGCATCACAGCTCTTCAGTTCACCGGTCTACTACCTGCAGCAGAACGACATCGTATACGTTGAGCCCAATAGCATGAAGAGCGGCCAGTCAAGCATCAACAGCAACACCTTGCGCTCAACATCGTTCTGGTTCTCGGCGGTATCATTGGTTCTCACATTAATCACATTCTTCACACGATAAAAGATGGCTAACAGAAAAGCAAGACACAACGAGAACGTGCTCCCCATCAGGGACCTCCTGTTCCACTGCATTGCCAAATGGTGGTGGTTTGCAATCTCCCTGACCATAGCCATGGGTGCAGCCGTTGTATACATACTCTCAACTCCGCCGGTATACGTGCGTTCAGCCGAAATACTCATAAAAGAAGCCGGCAAAGGAGGCGGCAGCAACTCTTTAAACAATTTCGCCACAGAGCAGAGCACCGCTGATGCCGGTATTGAGATGCAAGCACTACGTTCACCGGGCATCATACGCGAGGTCATAGACCGTCTTGACCTCGACATCGACTACAAAGGCAAAGGACGTTTCTACGACGGCATCATATACGTATCCCGCCCAATCAAAGTCACAACCATAGACCTGCGCGAGAGTGATGCTGCAACATTCACTGCCACACTTGCAGGCGACAGCAGCCTGCTGCTCAGCGACTTCACCAAAAACGGCAACAACCTCACCGGCAACGTCAAGGCAAACATTGGCGACACCGTTGCAACCCCGGTCGGACGCGTGACAATCGCAGCCACACAACATTACGGCGAATTCGCCGGACAGGAGATACTTGTCGAGAAGAAGAACCTTAACGCCACCATCAACGGTTTCTGCTCAAACATCACAACCAACCTGGTCAACAAGAGCACATCCATTGTAAGGCTCAGTATAAAGGACCTATCCACGGCTAGAGCCACCGACATCCTCAACACCATCATCGCCATCTACAACGAACAGTGGCTTGTACGCAACAACATGACTGCAGTAAAGACCATTGAATTCATTGGCCAGCGAGTAGACTCACTGCAGATAGAGCTCAACGCCCTCGACAGGGAGATAGCCTCACACAACAGCAGGAACAAACTCACAGCCAAGCAGATAAGCGAACTAAATGCCGAACTAAGCAACAACACCAACGAAGCACTCATTGAACTTGAGAGCCAGCTGGAACTGGCACTCTTCATCAAGAAACGCATAATTGAAAACGTCGACAACAAGGAGATACTCCCTGCCAAGACAGGTGTAAACATTTCCGGCATCGAGAACCTTATATCCCGCTACAACCAGGAGATTGTAAAGCGCGACAAGTACCTGCTCAACAGCAGCGAGGCCAACCCAATCGTCATGGACTGCAACAGCAACCTTGCCGTCATGTACAAGTCCATAAATGAAGCCGTAGACAACTACACCACAAGCCTCCGCAGGGAAATAGCCCAGCTCAACGAGGAAGAAGTCACCAGCAAGGTACAGTTCAGCAAGGATGCCGAGCAGGTAAAGAACATGCAGAGCCTTCTCAGACAACAGAAAGTAAAGAACGCACTCTACCTGTTCCTGCTGCAGAAACTCGAAGAGACAGAACTCTCCAAGGAGTTCGAGGCATCCAACAACCGCGTCCTGGTCCCCGTGGGCGGTAGCAATACCCCCGTAGAGCCAATGCAGAGGCAGACACTTCTCCTGGGCCTGGCCATAGGCCTGCTGTTGCCCGTCCTAATCATCTTTGTCCGCGAAATAACCAACAGGAAAGTGCGCGGCCGCAAAGACCTCGAAGGCATCGAAGTACCACTCATCGGCGAGATACCATTGCACAAAGAAGGCAACACCTTCAAGCGCAGCAACAGCAGCGCCAGGAGCATCGTCGTCAAAGAAGGCAACCGCAATATCATAAACGAGGCGTTCCGCGTGCTGCGCACCAACCTCGAGTTCATGAACAACAAAGAAAACAGTTCAAACGTCATCATCGTCACATCGTTTAACCCCGGTAGCGGAAAGACATACCTTACCATGAACATAGCAGCCAGCCTTTCACTCAAAGGCGCAAAGGTACTGGTCATCGACGGCGACATGCGCCACGGTTCAACATCGGGCTACGTCAATTCACCCACCACCGGCCTCAGCGACTACCTTTCAAAAGGCACAAACGACATGCGCGCAATAGTGACCGACATGGAAGGCTACCCCAACCTCAAGGTCATCCCCATAGGCAGCACACCGCCCAACCCCACCGAGCTGTTGCACGACGAACGCTTCGGTACACTCATTGCCGCCATGCGCAAAGAGTTCGACTACATACTCATCGACTGCCCGCCCATAGACATCGTTGCCGACACACAAATCATTGAGGCACATGCCGACAGAACAATCTTCGTAGTCCGTGCAGGCCTGCTCAACCGCGACATGCTCGACGAACTCGAAGAAATCTACGACACCAAGCGCTTCAAGCACCTCTCAATGATACTCAACGGCACATACGGCGGCGGTACAGGCTACCGTTACAAA
The DNA here is from genome assembly GCA_045634085.1 of Bacteroidaceae bacterium. Lineage (GTDB taxonomy): Bacteria > Bacteroidota > Bacteroidia > Bacteroidales > Bacteroidaceae > HGM04593. The sequence goes on along the minus strand of JAZQZM010000095.1, from coordinate 37,731 downwards.
TACGGCTACTCCTACGGGTATGGATATGGATATGGCTACGGCTACCACTACCACTCAAAGAAGTGAAAGCCGAGGTTAACAACCGAGGGTTCGACAATGCCGGCAGCATCTCGTCAAGCGAAGTGCCGCGATAGTGGCACCGCTTGGGTTGCGAATAGACGGCATTGTCAAAGGGGAAAGTTGCGATTAAGCGAGCACAACGCATCTAAAAACGATGTTTTTCTTTAGCAAAAAAATAACAATAGCAGCAAGCGGTGTCCTGCAAGGCGCCACCGACCACCACTCCCACATACTCCCGGGAGTCGATGACGGTGTCGAAACCATGGACGAAGCACTGCGCATACTTGCCACATACGAGGCAGCCGGGATAAAGACCCTGTGGCTAACCCCACACATAATGGAGGACATCCCCAACACGCCACAGAAGCTGAAAGCACGCTTCGCTGAACTGCAAGCAGCATACACAGGCAACATCACACTGCACCTTGCCGCAGAATACATGATAGACAACCTCCTGCGCAAACTGCTGAGGGAAGTTGAAAAAGAGAGCAACACCGATAACAACTGTCCCTCTTTTGAAAGAGGGACGAGCAATGCAGGAAACATTGCGCAAGAAGTTCAAGACAATAATAACTCTCCCTCTTCAAAGAGGGAGTACCCACAGGGGGAGGGAGTTGAAAAAAAGAGCATTGCAGAGGGAGTTGAACTCCTCCCCATAGGCAGCAAAGGCAACCACCTGTTGGTAGAGACATCCTACTACAACCCACCCATGCGTTTCAGAGAGACACTCCGCCAGATAAAATCGTTGGGCTACCACCCCCTGCTCGCCCACCCCGAACGTTACATGTACATGGACAACGACGAGTACCGGGAGCTGCACGATGAAGGAGTGCGTTTCCAACTTAACCTGCCGTCCCTTTGCGGAGCCTACGGCAACACAGTGAAAAAACGCGCCCAATGGCTATTGAAGAACGGGTTCTACGACGCCATAGGCTGCGACACACATTGCGAAGAGGGAGTGGAATATCTGTTGGGAAGCAGACATAAAGAGAAAGATTTAAGGGCATTACATAGCCTTTTGTCACAGACACTACGATGAGTACGAACAGCGAAGCAAATAAAAGAATCGCTAAAAACACCATGCTCCTCTACATCCGTATGGGAGTAATGATGATTATAAGCTTCTTTACAGCCCGTATTACGCTCGAAGCCCTGGGTGTTGTAGACTACGGTATAAATAACGTCGTAGGCGGTCTTGTTTCCATGTTCTCATTGATTTCCAGTTCTCTCTCATCATCGGTCAGCCGTTTCATGACCTTTGGACTGGGCAAAGGCGACAAGAAGGAACTTATCAAGATTTTCTCAACATCGGTAAATATACACATAATTCTTGCGGTCATTGTCGTCATTGCTATAGAAACCATTGGAATTTGGTTCCTTAACAATAAAATGGTTATCCCTGCAGAACGCCTCACGGCGGCACATTGGGTACTCCAAAGCTCAACACTGATGTTTGCCATTGGACTATTATCAGTCCCATACAATGCCGCAATCATCGCACACGAGAAGATGGGAGTATATGCATACTTTACACTTTTCGATGCATTCTCACGCTTGGCAATAATTTTTGCCATAAAATATTATGGAGGCGACAAACTCATCCTGTTTGCAATCATATCAATAATACCATCTCTAATAAAACAGTTCTATTATTGGTATTATAGCAAAAAACACTTCGAAGAATGTACTTACCATGCAGTTTGGGATAAAAGAGTATTCAAAGAGATGTTCGGCTTTGCGGGATGGAACTTCATCGGCTGTACAGCAGGACTCGCAAAAGACCAAGGCGTTAATGTGGCTATAAACATGTTCACCAACCCTGCGATAAATGCGGCACGCGGAATTGCCATGCAAATCAACGGCATCATAGGGCAGTTCATTGGCAATTTCATGGTTGCAATCAATCCACAGATAACAAAAGAGTATGCAGCAGGCAATCTTCAAAGAATGCACTCACTAATATTCAAAAGCACAAGGTTCTCATATTATCTGTTCCTATTTTTATCTATTCCAATTTTGTTGGAGGTAGAAACAATACTATATATCTGGCTTGGTCAAGTACCAGCCCACACTGTTCTTTTCACAAGACTAGTTATAATCCTAAGCCTTGCTGAAATAATATCCAATGCACTCATTACAGCACAAAATGCAACCGGCAAAATCAAGAACTACCAGATTGTAGTTGGCGGTATATTGCTGATGAACTTTCCAGTTTCGTATATTCTCTTGAAAATGGGATATTTCCCTGAAATTACAGTCATCGTAGCTATTATAATATCACAAATATGCCTTATTGCAAGATTGGCATTTCTCAGGGATTCCATCAAATTACCTATCGCATTTTTCGCAAGAAAGGTCTATTTAAATCTCGTATTGGTATCCATTTCTGCATTTGTCATACCATTGGTATGTCATTTGCTTATTGAAAATAATTTAACGAGATTCATTATAGTGTGCATTGTCTCGGTAATAACATCCGGGTTGGCAATATACTTTATCGGTTGCAACAAGAATGAACGCGCACTTGCAAAAAGGTATATCAGTAACATCAAAAATAAAATCCTACACAAATGACAGCAACTGGCGACAAAAAAACCGTAAGATTGTCAAACATCGAATTGTTACGTATGTTGGCAATGTTTCTTGTACTGCTGGTGCATGCCGACTTCTTTTCATTGGATTCTCCAAGTGTAAATGAGATACAAAACAGGCCGCTGGATGCTTTCTTACGCATATTCTTTGAATCAGTAAGTATAGTATGTGTTAATGTATTCGTTCTTATATCGGGCTGGTTCGGTATCAAACCATCTTTCAAAGGATTATGCAATTTCCTCTACCAATGCTTGTTCTTCTTGATTGGGTTATACATCATAACAATAATTATTGGAGTCAACAGAATATCTCTGGGAGGGTTGGCCGGCTGTGTTTTCGCAACAAAACTGAATTGGTTTATCAAAGCATATCTTTTGCTGTATTTCTTGTCTCCTGTACTCAATGCATTCGTAAAAACAGCATCACAAAAGACATTCAAATTAGTCCTAATCTCATTTTTCGCATTCACTTGCACATATGGTTGGATTGGGGCTGCATCTTTTATGGATAATGGATATACAACCATATTTTTCATTGGGCTATATTTGCTAGCTCGATATATACGGTTATATACTCCAAAATGGTCCCAACATACTCCTTGGGTCTATTTAGCAATATATCTGTTTTGTGCCATACTTGTAACCGCCGCATCTTTTCTTATTCCATATTTATTCGATAGATATATACCTGTTGACTTATATTCATATATCTGCCCCACTACAATTATTGGAGCTTTATGTCTTTTATTATGTTTTACAAAGATCAAACTACAAAATAAATTTATCAACTGGTGCGGAATTTCATGCTTTGCCGTTTTCTTAATGCATGTCAGTCCAAGCACATTATGGCACTTCAAGGCCCTGTTCATATATTTACATAGCCATTGCTCGGTTGCAATTTTCTGGTTAATTACATTTGCCGTCCTATCATTAATATTCATTGTTGCAATATTGATAGACAAGATACGAATAATAACATTCAACCATCTGTATGCAAAGACTCTTAGCAGGTGGGAAACCCGTTTCAACAATTATAGATGATACGCATTAATAATAAAGCAGAGTGTTGCGGTTGTGGTGCTTGCGCGCAGAGATGCCCCAGGAAATGCATCACAATGCAGAGCGACAAGGAGGGGTTTGCATATCCGGTTGTTGATACCAAGCAATGCACCAACTGCGGATTGTGTGAGAAAGTTTGTCCCGTGATTAACCAACAACCCGAAAGCCAGCCCATAGCCACCTACGCTGCAACCAACAGTAATGAGGTGGTAAGAGAGCAAAGTTCATCAGGTGGAATCTTTACACTGCTTGCCGCAGAAACCATAAACAAAGGAGGTATAGTCTTTGGCGCAGCATTCAATGAGAGATGGGCGGTTGAACACACTTTTGCCGACAACATTGATGACATAAAGAGATTCCGCGGAAGCAAGTATGTGCAAAGCAATATTGGCAACAGCTACGCAATGGCCGAGAAGTTCCTAAAGGAAGATAAAGAGGTTCTATTCAGCGGTACACCATGCCAAGTTGCAGGCCTGAAAAAGTATCTTCGCAAAGAATACAAGAACTTGAAAACTGTAGACTTTATATGTCACGGTACACCAAGCCCATTGGTGTGGAAAAAATATCTTGAAGAGATTTGCCGCATAAACAACATTAGCAACATCACAGACATACAGTTCCGCAACAAGGCAGAAGGTTGGAAAAGGTTCAGCCTGCAAATCACATACACTGGCAACGATGGGAAAGAAAGAATATTCCGCGAAACGCTAAATGATAACATTTTCATGAAATGTTTCTTAAGCAACTTATGCATACGGCCTTCATGTTACCTTTGCCCGGCTCGTAGCGGTAAAAGCGGTAGCGACATAACATTAGGCGACCTATGGGGAGCAGAGCAAATATGCCCGGAGATTGATGATGACAAAGGTCTGTCGCTTGTAATGATGAGGAAAGAACAGGAACTACCCAAAAGCGAAAGAATTGAAATCCCCTACAATGAGGCGTTGAAATATAATCCCTCAATAAGCACAAATGTTGCAATGCCACACAAAAGGAGCAAATTCTTTAGACTTGCACACAAAAATGGTGTCTGCGTAGCCACTGAAACATGCACAAAGCAAAATAAGCTTGATGTCATTTGGGACAAGGTTGTGTGGAATATTAAAAACCGAATATTGAAATGAAAATAGGAGTTCTTGCTTTACAATTAAGGTATAATTTTGGAGGCATATTACAAGCCTATGCTCTGCAAAAGACCCTAAAGGAATTAGGACACGACGCCGTACATATTGACCAATGTAAATATGTAAGTCTTGGTTCTTGGTATAAAAAGTACCCTATCTACCTTAAAAGAGCAATACAGAAATACCTGCTAAGGAAAAATATTATTGTTAAGGCAGACGTTGCCATAAATAATGCGACAAAAACCATCGCAACTCACACCGATATTTTCATAGACAGGTATATCAAAAGGGAATTCACAAAAGATTTCTCTAATATTAGGAAAGAAGACTTTGACGCCATCATTGTAGGCAGCGACCAGATATGGCGACCCAAATATTTTTTCTCAAAAATAGAGAATGCCTATCTCGATTTTGCAAAAGAGTGGGATATCAAGCGTATTGCATACGCAGCGTCCTTTGGTACAGAAGATTGGGAATATACAGATGAGCAAACTATAAATTGCGCAGCACTTTTAAAGAAATTCAATGCGGTATCTGTGAGAGAATCTTCTGCCGTAAAACTTTGTAAAGGAAATTTCGGGGTTGAATCCTTGCATGTCTTGGACCCAACGATGTTACTCCCCAAAGAGGAGTACATTAAACTGTTCGAAAATGCAGAAACGACCCAAAGCGAAGGCAATCTATTTTGCTACATTCTGGATGAAAACACAGAGAAAGCAACAATAATTGACAAAGTTGCCAAGGAAAAAGGATTGACTCCTTTTCATGTGAATTCAAAATATGACGATACAAGTGCGCCTATTGAAGAACGCATACAACAACCTGTTGAAAAATGGCTACGTGCATTCTACGATGCAGAGTTTGTTATAACAGACTCGTTCCACGCCTGCGTATTCTCAATTATATTCAACAAGCCATTCATTGTATATGGCAATAAAGAGCGTGGATATGCAAGATTTGAATCATTGTTAAGCTTATTTGCGTTAGAAGATAGACTTGTTTCTTCACCCGATGAGGTAAACAAGATGCTTCAGACACCAATTGATTGGAAAAAGGTCAACTCCATCCACCAACAAAAGAAAAAAGAGTCTTTGTCTTTCTTGACATACAATATAAACAAATAAACATAAGCGTCTCCTAATTCTCTAAAGATACAATGCAACTAATATCAATAATTATTCCCATCTATAACACTGAAAAATATCTGTCTAAGTGTTTAGATTCAATTATAGCCCAAACATATACAAATTGGGAGGCAATACTTGTTGACGATGGTTCACCGGACAATTGTGGGAAGATTTGCGATGAATATGCTGCAAAGGATAAGCGTTTCAAGGTTATTCATCAAAAAAATGGCGGAGTAAGCGTTGCACGCCAAACAGGCCTTGATAATGCTACAGGAGATTATATCATACACTGCGACCCGGACGATTGGATTGAGCCGACGATGCTTGAAGATATGCTTAAATGTGCTCTAGCAAACAATGCAGATATGGTTATCTGTGACATTGTATCCCATCAATACGGGAAAAACGAATGTCATAAACAAAATATCGCAAATAACATTACAGCAAAAGAACTGCAAACAAAGATTATAAACCAAGAAATCCACGGCAGTTGTTGTAATAAATTAGTAAGAAAAAATGCGTGCAAAGGCATAGCATTCTATCCAACATCCATCACATATTGCGAAGATGAACTTTTCAACTTAAGATTACTTTGTCAGGATATCAGAATTACATATCTGCCTAAAGGTCTTTACCATTACATACAACACACAGGCTCTAACAGTGCACCCGGACCAGGACGTATTTATTCAAAAATACAATTTATTGAGGAAGTAAAATCATTTATAGATGATTACAACTTTCATTTAGCAAAAAAGGACATTCTTATCGCAGCGTTTTTATCAAAGAACTACAAACTTTTGAAAAAGCTATATCCAGAAGTCCAATCAAAAATGTTAAACTCCGGAATAAAGTACAATATACATTTTCCATTATCAAGTTGTTTATTAATTGCGATAAAGGGTTATCCACGTATAGCTTATTTTTTATATACTATCAATATGTTTTTATTATCTGTTTTAAAAAAAATAAGAGATAAATAAAGTAAATATCAAACAGATTCAATTACGTATTTATGAACATCTGCATTACAAACCTTGATTTTAACCCACAATTTATTGGTGGTATTAAAAGAGTATCATCCATCCTTGCCAAAGAGTGGATAAAGGAATGCGATGTATGCTTCTTGGCATTTTCTCCGAAAGATAATCAAGTGAAAGAGATTGAGGGTATTCCACAATATCACTTTCCACTTCCTGAAAATATACTTGCAGAGGAGAATGTTGATTATTTTACCCAATTTATAAAAGAACATAATATTGATATAATATTACACCAACATTGTGACAATGTGCAATTTACAGAATTATGTATTCGAGTTGCAAAGAAAGAAAATATAAAACTAATCACATCATTACATTTCGCCATAACCCATAAAAATGACATTGCCAAAAGAGCTATGTTCATTAAATACAAACTTGGCGCATCACCTATTGCTTGGATTAAAGATTTTGTACTCTTTATAAAATTTCACTTATACACAAAACACAAAAATACACAAGAAGACAATCTAGTTTACTGTAACCTTATAGAGCACTCGTCCAAATTGGTACTATTGTCTCCAACATTTATACCAATTTTAGCAAGACAGTTAAACCTCAATGACTCACAACTAAAAAAAGTAACAGCCATAAGCAATCCCATAGAAATACTAGAACACAAAATAACAAAAAAGGAAAAAAGGGTTCTGTGGTGCGGTAGGGTTGAATATGGTATGAAAAGAGTTGACAGAATGCTTGAAATATGGAAATCAATAGCACCGCGCCACCCGGATTGGGAACTATACATTATGGGTAGTGGCAATATTGAATACTTCAAAAATATTACAATACAACATAACATTCCGAATGTTCATTTCACGGGGTTTTGTAATCCGTATAACTATTACAAAGAAGGAAGCATTCTATGCATGACAAGTTCTACCGAAGGGTGGGGAATGGTTCTTGTCGAAGCACAGATGTTTGATTGCGTTCCAATAGTTTACAATAGTTTTGACAGTTTGCAGGAAATAATAACAGACAAAGTAAATGGTTATATCGTACCCGCATTCAACAAAGAAAAATTCGCAGAATGCCTTGAATGGCTTATGGACAACGAAGATGAAAGAAACAAAATGATTGAAGAATGCCAGAAATCAGTCAAAAGATTTGATGTTAACATTATTGCACAACAATGGATGAATTTGTTCAACGAAGTCATTCAAGAAAAATGAGCATCATAACCTTCATATTTCCACACCCCGTCAACGGACCCACCGGTGGCTATAAGGTTGTGTATGAATATGCCAACAGGCTTGTAGCCGATGGGCATAGGGTCAATATTGTCTATTCTGGTTCGTTGTTCTGGAAGCAGAAATCACTCTATTTCAAACTGACGAACTGCGTAAGATATATACAGATGCGCATTAAGGGATATGGATGCCGCAAATGGTTCAAACTTGATAAGCGAGTAAAGGAGCACTTGACACTGTCGCTCAATTACCCCCATGTACCCAAGAGCGACATTTATGTATGCACATCTCCATACACTGCAATGTACGTAAAAGACTACCCAACCGAGAACAAATACTACTTTATTCAGGGCTATGAGAACTGGGGAGCTGTAACCGATGAAAAATTAAGGGAAACATATCACTACCCGCTAAAAAAAATTGTTATCTCAAGGTGGTTGCAGGAAATCTTTGAAAAGGAAGAAAAAGAGAAATGTACACTCATTTACAACGGATTCAACTTCAATGATTTTAGAGAGGATATTAAGATCAGTGACAAAGATAAACACTGCGTCACAATGCTGTATCACACGACAGAACTAAAGGGCGCAAAATATGGTACTGAAGCACTACACATTGTAAAGAAAGAGTTTCCGCAATTGAGAGCAAACCTATTCGGAACGCCTACTGCCCCAACAGCACTACCCGAATGGATAACATACCACCGCTTACCAAATAAGGGACAATTGAACAGAATATATAATGAGGCTGCAATATTCATTGGATGTAGTAATTCCGAAGGTTGGGGATTGACCATTGGCGAGGCCATGATATGCGGTGCTGCGGTTGCGTGCACAAACAACAAAGGCTACCTTGAAATGGCTAAGGATGGAGAGACTGCACTTGTTTCACCCATTAAGGATGCACAGGCACTTGCCAACAACATCATACGTCTGATAAAAGACGACGAGCTGCGTCACCGCATTGCAAGAAACGGCAATAAATTCATACAGCAATTCAAGTGGGACAGTTCATACAGTAAACTCAAAGAGACATTGAACATACAATGAAACTCGCATCGTTTGACATATTTGACACCACGCTGATACGCAAATGCGGTAACCCTGGGAATATTTTCTATATCCTTGCACATAAACTGTACCCAAGTGACAAGGCAAAGCGCGAGGATTTCTTCCTTTGGCGCAAGGGCGCAGAGGGCGATGCAAGAAAAAGCAATCCTGGCAAGGATGTAACAATTGAAGACATCTACAGCAGCGATGAACTTAAAGGTTTTGACGAATATACCACCGTGCAATTGATTGAGGCAGAAAAGAGCATCGAGGCCGAGAACTTGATAGCAAACCCGGCAATTAAAGAAACTATCTGCAAAAAACGCGAAGAAGGTTATACAATATGCTTCATCTCCGACATGTATATGCCAACCCTCTTTCTCAAGAAAGTACTTGAGAAAGAGGGTTGCATAAACCATGATGAAGAGGTGTATGTCTCATGCGAATGGAATGCACGCAAATCAGACGGTGCACTATACAGGAAACTCAAAGAGCAACTGAAGCCTCAAGAATGGGAACATTTTGGCGACCACCCTGTAAGCGATGTCAAGATGGCAAAGAGCCAAGGCATAAAGGCAACAAAGGTTAATACAGACTTTTCTGTTGCCGAGAAAAACACAATAGCGCCACGTGAGAATAGGATGCACTATGAGAGTTCAATACTCGCTGGCCTAAGTCGCACCGCAAGAATACATTTGGGCAACGATGCCTACACAGCAATAGCGGCCAACTTTGTTGCCCCAGCATATATACCATATGTGCATTTTGTTCTTGAAAAAGCAAAAGAAAGTGGAATAAAGACACTATACTTCCTCTCACGCGACAGTTACATACTACAGCGCATTGCCGAACAGTTACCACACGAAGGCATTGAGCTCCGCTATCTGTTTGTCTCGCGCAAGTCACTACTGCTGCCCTACTTGCACAATGCAACAGCAGAAAAATTCCTTGCAATACAGGACAAACGCACCATCAGAGGCAAGGCTGTCAAGGAATTGGCTACCTCATTAGGAACATCCACAGAGGAACTGAAAGAGAAATTCGGCATTGAATTCAACTTTGACAAGATTGCCACCAAGGAGCAGGAACAAACATTCCTGTCATCAATATTCGGTGTTGGAAGCAGCTACTTGCCGGCACTCAATGAACGCGCAAAAGAGAAACGCACACAGCTGAACAGTTACTTCAAGCAAGAGCATCTCTTTGCTGGTAGAAATACAGCAATGGTGGATGTCGGTTGGTTAGGCACTACCCGACTGATGATAAACAGCGTCCTTAAGGAAGATGGTTACCCTGAAACAACGTTCTTCTACTACGGTGTGCGCGGTGATGTCATGCATAGCAAATATGGCAAATACCACACATATTACAACCCGGAGCAATTGAGCACCGAAGGCACAACACTCATTGAGAACTACTTCTCAGCATCACCCTATCCAAGCACTGTGGGGTACACAAAGAAAGACGACAAGATTGAACCTGTATTCTCCGAGCAATGTAAATATTGCGAAAATGAGATTGTAAAGGCCAATGTCACTGTCGCAAAGTGGATGTGTAATGAGATAGTGAAACTCCTCCCCAACAATTGCTCCTCTTCTAAGGGGAGCTGTCACCTAGTGACTGAGGGGTTATTTAACAGAGGAGGAGTTATAATGCCTTTGGAAAAGCATTTCTGGCAATGGGGCAAACAAGCTGTAGAAGAGATTTTGAAAATGAATAAGGAGGTTGATATCACTCCACTGCTAAAGGCGGCTGAATTTGACAACACGGCATTTGTTCGCAAATTAAGGATTGGTGAGCTCCTGAACATAGTATGCCTTGGAGGAAGAGCAACAGCATTTGACCGTGGTAGCCTGCGTATTACCTGTGGAAAAAGAGTATTCCCTGTCATTGACAGAATTGCAAAATTCACCGGCAACATAAGACGAAGACTATATCTTAAATTCTGTAGATAATCCTTAAACAATGAAAATAGCCACCATTATACTCAACTACAACAGCAGTGCCGATTGCCGCAAGTGTATCGGTTACTTGAAACAACAGCAAGGTGTTGAACAGGAGATTGTAGTTGTCGACAACTGCTCACGCGAAGATGATATCAAGGCCGTTGAAGCGTTGTGCAAAGAACAGGGTTGTACATTCATTGCCAACAACGAGAACCGCGGTTACAATGCCGGCAACAATATCGGTTTGCGCTATGCCGCAGAGAAAGGTTATAAGTTTGCCCTTATTGCAAACCCCGACATGGAGTTTCCACAAACCGATTACCTAGCCACATTACTTGCAAAGATGCAAGAGGATGCAGACCTTGTGGTTTGCGGCAGTGATATCATTGGTGCCGATGGCATTCATCAAAGTCCTATGGGCAAGGATGGCAACTGGCGTAGTTCTTTCGGGTGGGTTAAGGACATTCTGAACAGAAACAAGAAAAAAAGCGAAGCATACGATTTCATTGACAACTACAGTGAAAGCCACTATTGCCATAAGGTAAGCGGTTGCTGTTTTATGATAAGAACATCGTTCCTACGAGACATCAATTTCTTCGATGAAAAGGTGTTTTTATATTGCGAGGAGGCTATACTTTCGCGTCAGGTTGAAATAACAGGCAAACGCATGTACTACCTGGCAACCGCACAGGCAGTGCACAGGCATGTAAAGAGTGAGAAAGGAGACCCAGTAAAACGCTTCAAGGCGTGGGGGAAGTCGCGTTGCTATTTCATTGACCGTTACAGCAACAACCACTGGCTTGGCAAGCAGATAGCAAAGTTATCAATGAGACTTTACGTTTTGGTTTTTACTTTATACAATAAATCAAGTAAAACAACTCAATAAATAAATAAATAAATTATTAAAGACAGAAGTACAAAGTTGCGAGTAAGTGAGTGTGCGGGAGTTTACTTACGCACAAAGCGAACGAAAGCAAGTTCGACGCAGTCAAAAGAACAAAAGAAACAACATAGAACTCGTTTATGAACACTGTTGGAACTGAACAATAAACATATTAGAAAATCACTGTATACAAACGATGCATACAAGGCTTTTATAATATGTTTATCAAAATGCACAAGGTGCATTACAACAATGAAATTGTTGAAAAGTTCCACACTAATATGGCTGGCAAAACCTTATGTACTTATGTTCTTATGTCTAAAAAACAAAAATAAAACCACAAACAATGTTTGATATATTCAAAGATCAAAAGGGCCTTACACTGTTTGCTACAATATTGATAATATTCTATGGTATATATTATATGCCCATAGACTCGTTCGGCATGAATGCTCCAATAAAGATGACCCTGATGGTGTTGTCAATATTTGTTCTGTTTATTTACTCCTTCAAGGCTTCTAAAGCAATGATTATTGGTATAATATATCTCATATACCAATACATTGTGGCGAGTTTTCACCCTGAGACATTCCGTTGGAGCACATACCTTTATTCAGTATTGCTTGTGTTGACATATATATGTTTTTACAACCTGGTATTTATTGAACGGGTTTTCAAGATTGAACATTTCATAAGAATATGCAAGTGGCTCATAACACTGTATTTCATTGTATGTATAATACAACAGGTACTTACTTTGGCCGGTATCGGATATTTTCCTCTCCTGAATATGATGCAAGTCCTTGATAGAGGATTAGGATGTCAATCTTTAGCTGCAGAGCCGAGTCACTTTGCCCGTATTATGTTGGTGTTCTATTATGCATATGTGAAATGCAGTGAATACAAACGGGATGAAGGTCCTTTTACTATAAGCGAGCTTTTCAGCGGTGAGCACAAAAGGATTTCAATCATGTTCCTTTGGATGATGCTGACAATGGGTAGCGGAACAGCATACGTTTGCCTTATATTATTCTCGTTATACTTTGTACGTTGGCATAACTGGTACTATGTAATACCAGTTCTTGCAATATGTTACGGGCTGATACAAGCATCGGGAATTGAATCTCTCGACCGCGCAACAGCCACCATTGAGGCAACAACGACGCTTGACAAAAATGCCGTAATGGAAACAGACCACTCTGCATCAGCACGAATTACGCCATTACTAAACACCTTGTCAGCAGACTACACAAAAACTGAAACTTGGTTTGGATATGGTATTGATGCCGGGATTAAAGACAAATACAATAGAACAATATTCCATGATTACGGACTCATCTTTTATTTAATTTCACTATTATTTAGTTTTTCATGTGCATACAATTTTTGGTCACTCGGAACAATTTTCATGTTCACCGGCGTCAGTGGAGGTACTGGTGGCAACATTCAATACGCTTGGATGTTGGTTATGATAATGACTTGCGTAAAGTATTTCTATAAAAACAGATATAATCCAGAAATACATCAATTTGACAGTTATAATAACTCTATAGAACAATAATCTAGTACATGAAGCAACCATAAAAAAATAGATTTATGAATCTCATAATATTCCGATTTAAATGCCTCCTTTTTGCACCACTATACATCTTATTCCTAAAAAAGAATAAAAAGAGCATCATGTCTAAAGACTTAAGGCAATGGGAAAACACGTTAACAGTAATAAAGTATAAAAACGAATTTCTCGCATTCATAAGGATGTTTGCCACATTAAAAGAATATAGGAATCTTTTCTTCTTTAGATGTGGAGGAATAGGTTGTTTAATTCAACCATTCATACCTTGTATGAAAAATTTGCATTTCATTACGAAAAAAGAAGATATTGCAGAAGGATTGGTTTTGCAGCATGGCTACTCTACAATAATATTTGCTGAAAGTATCGGTAAGAATTGTCAAATATGGCATAATGTAACGATTGGAAGAGCTCATGACAAAGGAAGACGTCCACGAATTGGAGACAATGTCAAGGTATGTACAGGGAGTGTAGTCATTGGTGATATCACTATTGGGGACAATGTAACCATTGGAGCCTGTACAGTTGTCACAAAGAATATTCCTGACAATTGTGTTGTTTGCGGTAATCCGGCAAGAATTATTAAACAGGACGGTAAAAAGGTTAATATTAAGCTATGAATGAATTTATTAACTAAAAATGAAGATATTCTGCATACTTAGCACATCAAGTTTAACTGGCGGCAGTTCACTATCTTTTGTACAATCTTGTACAGAAATGACAAAGTGGCAAGACATAGACCTCATTGTTTCTGTTCCATGCAAGGGGCCAGCATATGACCATTTGGTAAGTTTAAATATCAAAACCGAAATTTGTCCTACAAGATTCAACATTTATCCCCATAGTACTTTAAAAAATTTCTTGTTTGCACCAATAAAATTGCTAAGACACTTAATTCTAAATAAGCAACATGAAGATATTCTCTTGAATTGCGTAAATAAACACAAGCCTGATATTATTTACACGAATGTAGGTGTCGTAAATATCGGTTACAATGTAGCAAAAAAACTATCAATTCCACACATCTATCATTTGCGTGAATACCAGGATTTGGACTTTAAGATGAATATCATTCCATCAAGAAACTCCTTTCTAAAAAAAATAAAAGATTCATATACCATCTGCATAACCAAGGGGATACAAACACATTTCAAACTCATTGACAATCCGAAATCAAGAGTCATATACAATGGAGTTCTTCAATCGCAAACACCCAATCATATACATTACAGAGAAAACTATTTTTTATTTGTAGGGAGGATATCAGAAGAAAAAAATCCATTCAGCGTCATTCGCGCCTTTAACCAGTTCTGTAAGACCAACAAAAATTTCAAACTACTATTAGCCGGGAATGCCTTATCGGAAGGAAACTTATCTTTGTACAAAACATATTGCGAGCAAAACAAATTGAATGACAAAGTTTGTTTTCTTGGTACCAGAAACGACACAAACGAACTAATGCAAAAGGCATATGCCGTTATTGTTGCATCCAATTTTGAAGGTTTTGGACGTGTTACTACAGAAGCGATGATTAATGGTTGCCTTGTTATTGGCAGGAACACTACCGGTACTAAAGAACAATTTGATAACGGTTTAATACTGACTGGAAAAGAAATTGGCATAAGGTTCAACAATGACAATGAGTTGAGTGAAAGAATGCAATATGCAGTGAATCTCTCAAAAGAACAGTATAATGAATATACAGAACGAGCACGTTATACTGTTGAACATTTATACACTCCAAAGAAATGTTCAGATGAAATATACAATTTCTTCAAATACATATTGGAACATAAATGATTAACCTCACCCTTGCCATTTGCGTTTATAACGCCGAGAAATATATCAAGGAAACGCTTGAAAGCGTAATGGCGCAGACCATGCAGGATTTCCACCTGCTCATTGTCAACGATTGCAGTACCGATGGCAGTGTTGCTATTATTGAACAGTTTTTTAAAGGGAATCCAAGACAATTTGAGACAGTTTCATTTGATGAGAACAGAGGCATTGGTCATGCACGTCATTTTGCCGAGCGCAAGGCGACAACAAAATATATGATGTTCCTGGATGCCGATGATGTGCTATACCCCAACGCCATAGAAACCATGTATAAGAAAATAACATCCGACACCGACCTTATGGCCGTCGGATGCTATCTTGAATATGTAAACGAAAAAAGCAAAAGGATTGGTGGCGGCATATTCCTAGGAGAGAAAACAAAAGAAGGTTTCTACGAGAAAGCACAAAACCGTAAACTTATATTCATGCAGCCGACAGCTATTTATGATAGAGAGATGGCACTTTCGGTCGGCGGTTATGTAATTGATGGTTACCCAAAAGGCAAACCGCGTTACCAGGATTATTGCGAAGACCTTGATTTGTGGACTCGCATGAGTGACCTGTACACACAAGGTAAGGCCATTATTGTTGTGCCTGAAGTACTATGTAAGTATCGCAAAATAGGCAATGGACTCTCGGCAAACTCATTCAACATGATACTGAAGATGCGCTATACAAAGCGGAACTTGTTAAGGCGCAGAAATAGAGAAAAGGAACTTACTTTCATTGAATTCCGCGACACCCTTTCACCAAAAGAACTGAAGAAACTTGAAAAGGAGGCAAAGGCTGCCGATTCTTTGCGCAATGGAGTGTTCTACCTTAAACGCAAGAATGTTTTCAAAGGTGCGTGGGAGATTACAAAATCCATATACTACCGCCCTGGGTACATCTTTGACAAATTGAAACATAACTTCTTTAAGAAGAAATAATGATTTAATTCTTTAAGACATAAGAACATAAGAAACATTGCTGCTATATGAGTGAATATGTCGCATGCGAAGCAATGCGACTGTTGATTGTATTTTAAAGCAGCGATTGGAAAGCTGCGAGTAAACCGCTAAATGATTTAGTTATATTAAGACAGAAGTACAGAAGAACAGAAGAGTGTTATGAGGCTGATAGGTCGTAATGCTTTACGACAGTGCATTATGTAAATCTACTACAATGGGAAAACTAGTTCTCACATTAGTATAGATTTACATAATCCAATAAGGAAATCAACGATTTCCCAAATTCAGCCTCACAACATAACATATTAACTCTATTCTTTTCAAAAAACCTTATGTAACCAACGGAACGTTGGCTTATGTTCTTATGTCTAAAAACAAAACAGCGCCCTTATGTACTTTTGTTCTTATGTCTAAAAAATATTATTGGTAACTTATGGTAAAAGATACAGCAATTGAACACATAAAAAACGTCATTGGCTTTCTGAACAAGAATGCCGACTATGCCGTGTTGCGTAACTTCGAAGGGTTGCCCGACAGGAACACAAGCCGCGACATTGACATAATAATAACCCGTAAGAGCTACAAGAAGATGAAAAAGGCGCTTGTGGAACTCATTGACCGCAGTGGGTGGAAAATCATCACATACCTGCATAGCGACCGCCTTATAACATACGTCTGCGCACTGGCTACCGAGGAAAAGACCGAGATTGTACAATGGGACTTCTTCTTTGACACATCGGTGTGGGGCGTACAACTCATGAGTGCCGAAGAGTTCCTTGAGCACAAACAGTTCAACGGTTTTCTCTACTACGTTGGTGTTGAGTGCCAATTCCTTGACAAGATACTCTACAACAGCGCAGTAGGCAGTAAATATCCCGAGAAGTACAGGGCAACTAAGGAGGCTGCCGAGAACAGCGAGATAGTAAAAAGGAAACTGAAGCAGATATTCGGTTGCCGTTCTGTTGAGGAATGCGAGAAAAGGCGCGGTAAAAAACTCCTCTTAAAAGCACTGTGGAGCAACCTTAAACGCAGGCCTTTTGGTTTGGTCGTAAGCATATTGCATTTCCTTTATACATTCATTGGCAACTACCTGCGTTCACGTACGGGCTTCAGCATAGGTTTTACAGGCCCCGATGGCAGTGGCAAGACAACGGTCATTGACACCATACTTGAGCGCATTGCACCGGTATTCAGGACAGCGCACAAATACTACCACTTCCGCCCTGCCCTGTTCGGCAATCTTGGCGAGGTGGCACACTCAGCCGGCATAAAGAAGGAGGTTGACCGCAACTATAGCGACCCGCACCGTGGCGGCAAAACTGGGAAGATAAGTTCCTTCCTGCGCCTGTGCTACTATTCAATGGACTATATCATAGGCTATTTTGTCAAGGTAAAATCTGTCACACGCATAACACGCGTTGTTGTCTTTGACCGGTATTACACCGATATAATCTGCGACAGCCGCCGTTCACGCATATACCTGAACCATAAGTTCCTCTACTGGTGGGGCAAGATGTTCATTCCGTCACTGGACTATAACATACTGCTCACGGCTAGCAGCGAGACAATCCTTGCCCGCAAACGCGAACTTGACGAAGATGGCATAAGAACCATAAACGCAAAAATAGACTACCTTGCGGGTAAAAAAAGGTATACAAAAGTCCTGAACGAAAGCACACCACAGGCTGCTGTATATGAAATACTGGACTATGTATTCAAACAGCAGCACAAGAAAAACCTGAAAAGATTGAGATAATGATGAATTCGATTCATTACATTTTTTTAATCCTATTTTAACAAGAACCGTAAATTAACATTACGGCATAATACACTACTTACAAAAACGATAGACATGCAGATTCTCAAAATTTTGAAACAAAAGATAAATAGCGCCATATTCTCTTCAAGATTCCTTTTGTGGCATTATATTATTTTGAGGTCATATATATACAAAAAGAATATCCAAAAATATGACAATAGATACAGGAAAGGAAACGGTAATATAAAAAGCAACAAAAGAGTTGTATTCTTGTGTGAAGAGAAAAACGCAAGTGGAGGGCTTGTAGACCGATTGCGTGCAATAGTCAGCATTTATAAGACATGCAAAGAAAATGGTTTAGAATTCAAGATACTATTTACAAAACCATTTAAGTTAAGTGAGTATCTGCAGCCCAACAAAATTGAATGGGAGCTCAATGCTCACGATTTGAGCTACGACTTGAAATCTACCGACATTGTCAATATCAGTACTCCAACAAGAGAAAAATGGTTGGCAGAGAAACAAGAGAAGTGGTTTCAGAAGGAGTTTACAAAGAATTACTCCGAATTTCATATAATCAGCAACACTTCATACTCTTATCTATATGACTTTGCAGAACTATTCTCGGAACTATTCAAAGTATCCCCACATCTGGAAAAGTTGATACAGGCACAAAAGAATATTATAGGTAACGAATACATTAGCATATCGTGTCGTTTTAGAGATTTACTGAATGATTTTAACGAGACCTGCCCTCTCAATTTGAATTTGAGCCAAGCAGAGAAAGAAGAGTTAATAGAAAAGAACATAGAGCAAATTGAACTCCTGCACAAGAAGTTCCCCGACAAAAGAATTCTTGTAAACTCAGACAGTATCACGTTCTTGAATGCTGCAAAAAAGAAAGAATATGCATATGTGATACCCGGCGACATAGGACATGTTGACTGTAAAGAAAAGGAGTGTGCTACAAGACACGATAAAACTTTTACAGATTTTTTCATGATTGCAAACGCAGAACACATATATCTTCTTCAAACAGGCCATATGTTTGAAAGTGGTTTTCCATGGGCTGCATCACTTATATACAATCGACCTTACACACGAATTAAATTTTAATAAAGAACACTTTCGTAAGCAAATCGCCAGAAAAATTAAAACAATATAAACATGCAAGACGATATATTTTTTTCTATTATTATTCCTGTGTATAATGGAATAACAAATAGTCTACAAAAATGTTTAGAGAGCATTTGGTCTCAATCTATAGAAGAAAATCTATATGAAGTTATTTGTGTTGATGATTGCAGCACTGATGATACCCGCCAATGGCTTAGGAGTCTAAGGAAACAGCATAAGAATCTTGTGGTTTTAGAAAACGAAGAGAACATTCGTCAAGGTGGCAGCAGAAATAGAGGTATAAAGACTGCCAAAGGCAAATATATTGTGCTAATTGACCAAGATGATTATTTCCACAAAGAAAGTATCACTACTACATACAATCATCTTTGTAAAAACAACCTTGAGATTTTAATAGTAGACTGTGCATATCAATATCCAGGCATGGAGAGTGACAAACTACAACATAATTTCAAGCACCGAGAAATTATGACAGGAGACGAGCAAATAGAAAGGAACTCAATTCCTTATGCACCTTGGAAATTCATATTCCTAAAGTCTCTAATAATTGAAAAAGACTTATTCTTTATAGAAAAAGAAAGAATTGAAGATGTTGATTGGGTACACAGACTCACACACCATGCAACGCGCACACAATACCAACCTATCTTAATGATTCATTATAACAAATCAAGCATTTCAACAACAATGAGTGCTTATCATTCTAAAGAAATCATATACAGTTCATTAAGATTGACAAAGAGAATGAATAAAATGATTGATACAACATTCAAAGACTCAAACGCATCCGTAATAAATTACTTGAGATGGCTTATGGAAAGAAACTGCTACCAACCCATAAGATGTTATTTTTTCTTCTATGATACAATTGAGACCAAAGCAAAAAATATTGTTGAAAACATACAAGACATTAGTTTCAACAAAGGTTTAATAATAAAGACAGCACAAAAGTATCCAAAATCATTTGCATTTATAACAAATGTTATTTCTCCATTTGGTAAACTATGTATGCAATTATATCGAATAATAAAATACAAATAATAGTTCATGTCACAAAAAAGAATTGAATTCATTGACCTGGCAAAAGGCATATGCATAATACTGGTTGTTGTCGGCCATTGCGGTGCGCCATTCAACATTCCGGGCCTTGAGATAGTGAGAATGCCACTATACTTCATATTATCGGGACTCTTCTTCAAGGACTATGGTGGGGGTTACAATTTCTTAATCAAGAAAACTAACAAGATACTGATACCATTCCTTTTCTTCTACCTTGTGGGGTGTGCAGCCTTTTACGGAATAAAGTTCCTTGCCCCTCAACTATTGGTGACTGATGCTGGTGGCATTCTTGACTTATTCAACAACAGACAGTTCTTCAACGGACCAATTTGGTTTTTGTTGTGCCTCTTCTGGTGCAATATAATCTTCAGCCAAATCACCTTGAATGTAAAGAAGGATTGGCTGCGGATAGTTCTGGTTGCACTGCTTGGTTTCATTGGTTGGTTTCTTGGAGCAAAAGAAGTTTTCTTCCCGATGTTCATTGACGTGGCATTTACTGCATTGCCATTCTTTGCATTCGGCTATTATCTTAAGAAAAGCGAGATACTATACCCCAACAGATTAGACAGGTACAATCTTATATTCGCTGCGCTATTCTGGGCTGTAGCCTTTGTACTCACAAGGACTACGGACTACCGTTTATCACTGCACTATAACGGACTTGAAGGTTGGAGCACATACCTTATAAGCATTACATCTGTACTGGCCGTACTATTCTTGTGCAAGACAATAAAGCATATTCCGTTCGTGTCTTATGTGGGCCGTTACTCAATTATATTGCTTTGTGTTCACCACATGATATACCGCCCGTTGATGGTGCTGTTGCCAAAGACCGGAATTGAACTGCTGAGTAGCAACTGGAGCATTGCCATAATAACGCTACTGTTGTCGGCACTATGCATCCCTGTATGCAAGAAACTTATCCCTTGGTTCGTGGCACAGAAGGATTTGATTAAACTACCGCAAAAAAGAGTAAAGAATGTCAATTGAAAGACTAAGAATATTCGTCTCAGCATACGCATGCGAGCCGGGGCTCGGTAGCGAGATTGGAGTGGGCTGGCACTGGGTGCTCGAGATGTCGAAGCACTTTGAGCTGTGGGTGCTCACACGTGAGAGCAACCGCGGAACCATTGAACCGTGGATTGCCGCGCATCCCGAGTTCAGTGGCATACAGTTTCTTTACTTTGACCTGCCCAAGTGGGCGCGGTTCTGGAAAAAGGGCTTGCGCGGCGTACGCACATACTACAATATATGGCAGTACTGCACAAACCGCATTGTAAAGCGCACGATGCGAGAGAACGACATCAAGGTTTTCCATCACCTGACATACGGCAACGTGCTGTGGAAGGTAAGTTCATACGGCCAAAAGCAGTTTTTCGTGTGGGGCCCGGTTGGTGGCCTTGAAACTATCCCGGCAGAGTACAGCAACCACTACGCACGCAAAAGCCGCATGGTTGAATGGGTGCGCCGCTTGGCGATAAAGACATTGCCACTGAACTGTGGACTGAAGAGACATTGCCGCAACGCAGACCTTATACTATGCAAGACCGGGATAACACGCGACATGCTGCCACTGAAGAATAAAGACAAGGCCGTGCTGTTTACCGATGTTGCTGTTGAAAAACAGTCTACACAGCAGGCAACAGAGTGCAAAAACAGCAACACCGTCAAGTTCATCACTGTGGGCCGCCTTGATGCATGGCGAGGGTTCGACCTTGTAATCGAGAGTTTTGCACGCGCGGCAAAGGGAAACAGCAACATGCACCTG
The DNA here is from genome assembly GCA_045634085.1 of Bacteroidaceae bacterium. GTDB lineage: Bacteria > Bacteroidota > Bacteroidia > Bacteroidales > Bacteroidaceae > HGM04593. The sequence continues at coordinate 15,577 of JAZQZM010000095.1, read as the reverse complement.
AGCATTGTGGGCAAGGGAGCAGACAAGGAACGCCTTGAGTCTATAGCAAAAAGTATGGGCGTTGAAGGGCTGGTGACATTTACCGGCAACGTGCCAATGGATGAATATTGGCGCCTGCTTGCGGCAAGCGATGTGGTTGTGAATGCATCGTTGAAAGAGGGCGCTGTTACAGTTTCGTTCGACTCCATGGCTTTGGGCAAACCGCTTATATGCCTTGACACGACAGGCTACACACGCTATTTCTCCAACGACTATGCCGTCGTTATCCCACGCACTGGGCGCGAGGAGGTGATTGCGAATTTGGCAGCCGCAATGGTGCGAATGACAGATGCCGGCGAACGCAAGACGATAGGTGAAAAAGCAAAGAACGCCGGCACTAAGTTTACATGGCAAGCCCGCGGAGAGGAGTTCAAGGAACTGCTGATGAAGAAACTGGAAACAAGAAATAAATAATACCCCTCTGGTCTACGACCACCTCCCCTACAGGGGAGGAATTAAAAACACAAACAACCAAAAAATTGTCCCTCTTCAAGGGGGACGAGAGGCTGAGCCTCGGAGGGGGTTAAAACTGAAATAACAAACATACCCCACCGGTCTACGACAATCCCCTACAGGGGAGGAATTAAAAGCACAAACAACCAATAAATTGTCCCTCTTCAAGGGGGACGAGAGGCTGTGCCTCGGAGGGGGTTAAAACTGAAATAACAAACATACCCCGCCGGTCTTTGAATTCCAGAATTCAAAACAAGAAAAGGCCCCTCCACAAATTACTCCTCTTTAGGGGAACCGTCAGCAGGATTGATGGGTAATAAAGAATATAAAACATTAATGACCACTCTCAATAACATACTCGATTTTACCGACGGTGAGAGGTTCTACCGCTTTGGGAATGCCGACGGCAAATACTGGATTGTGCCGGCGCACTACATGCGCACGGCACTGAACTTGTACCAGCCAAGCGGGACGAAAGGCAAACTGGTAAAGGCCCTATTGCCTCGCCTGCATTGGTTGCCACCGGTTCGCAAGGTCATACATGCCAATAGTATAAACTGCCACCTAAACAGCGAACTGCACAGTTTGTTGTGCAAGGTGTTTGGCGTGCAGGATATTGAGTTTTCGATATTCGAAGGAACGCCATCGGTACACCAGAAAATAACTATGCAGTTGAGCCTGGGGAAACGTATCCTTGGTTACTGCAAAATGAGTGACAGTTGCGAGATAAAGGCACTGTTTGAGAGAGAGGCATCCATTTTGGAGTGTCTTGCCGACAAAGGTGTTACAGATATTCCACACGCACTGTATTGTGGCACGTTATGCAATGGCACACATATATTCGTGCAGAGCACTGTAAAGACCGGTGCATCAAAGGTTGTACACGAATGGGGAGTGCTACAGGAAAGGTTCCTGTCACTGATGCAGGAAAAGACAAAGGTTATACTTCCATTTGAGGAGAGCGACTATTACAGGACACTAACCGCACTACAAGAGCACCTGGAGTGGCTGCCTGCAGACATTGACAGGATGGCTGTAGCATCCGCAACAGCAATGGTTCTTTCAAGATTCCGCGACAGGAAGGTTGAGTTCTGTGCCTGTCATGGCGATTTCACCCCGTGGAATATGTTCGTGGAGAAGGGGCGGCTTTTTGTCTTTGACTTTGAATATGCAGCCTTGAGTTACCCGGCGGGGCTTGACCGTTACCATTTCTTCATACAGACTGCGGTGTTTGAAAAGCATTGGGGGATGGATGAGATTGCAGCATACATAGAAAGCGATGCCGGCAAATGGATTGACAAGGAGATTTATGCAATGTATCTGCTTGATGTGATTTCGCGCTTTACAATGCGCGAGGGTGGCAAGGTCACGGGCAATGCCGCAGCACCGTTCCTGCTATGGGGCAAGCTGCTGGAATTTATTATCTCTACACAAAAGTTAAACTGACAAGTCTCAGCCTCCCCTCAGTCAGCAAACTGACAGCTCCCCTCCAAAGGAGTGGAGCAGCTTTAAAAAGACAAGACACAAAAAGCTCCGCCACTCACAGAGGGGAGGTGGCACAAGCAAAGCGAAGTGACGGAGGGGAGTCTACTAAGAAATGAATACAAAAGAAACTTTATTAAAGAGTAAAGAGTTAAGAAGATGTTTAACTCCTGAAGAAGCAGTATTGTGGACTCAACTGAAATCGCATAAGCTTAATGGAAGCAAGTGGAGAAAACAACATCCGATAGAACCATATATTTTGGACTTTTATTGCGCAAGTGCAAAATTATGTATTGAACTTGACGGACAAAGTCACTATACATTCCATGGCTCAAGAGAAGATGATATCAGAACTAAATTCTTAAATAGTAAAGGGATAAGAGTCATTCGATTTGAAAACAGACTCATATGGGATAACCTGCAAGGAGTTATGGATATTATAAAAAATGAATTAGGACACAAAGCAATAGGAAATAAAGAATATTAGTCCTCCCCTCAGTCAGCAAGCTGACAGCTCCCCTCCAAAGGAGTGGAGCAACTTTAAAAAGACAAGACACAAAAAGCTCCGCCACTCACAGAGGGGAGGTGGCACAAGCGAAGCGAAGTGACGGAGGGGAGTATAACCAAGAAAACTTATCAAACAAAAAAATGAACATAGTATGCTTTCACCTGTTCAATGACTACAGCGGGAGCCCCAAGGTGCTGAAGGGGGTGCTGAAGGGTCTTGCTGCAAACGGACACGAGATAAAGCTGTACACCTCGCGCGGGGGTGTGCTGGACGAGCTCAAAGGATTGGAGAACATCGTCCTTGAACAATATGACTACCGCTTTGCAAGGAACATCCTGATAAGGACACTCCGTTACGCATGGATACAGATTCTTATCTCAATGTTTGCACTACGCTACACGTTCAGGCGAGATGTGGTATTCTACATAAACACAATACTCCCTGTGGGCCCGGCACTTGTGGGACGCCTCACGGGCAAAAAGGTCCTGTACCACTATCACGAAAACGCTAAGGCCAAGAGCCGTTTCTACCGCCTGCTGGCCTGGTTCATGAAACGATTGGCACATGAGGTCATATGCGTATCGGAATACCAGAAGATGCAGCTCGGTTACAACGGACGTGTAACAACAATACCCAACAGCCTGCAGCAGGAATTCGCACAAAGGCTTAAGCCGGATGCTACAAGGGCTTTTGCCGACAAGCGTGTGCTGATGCTGGGGTCGCTGAAGAGATACAAGGGCACGGACGAGTTCATTGTACTGGCCCACAGGTTGCCGCAATTCAAATTTGAGCTGGTACTTAACGAGGACAGCGCAAATATTGAGGCATACCTTAAAGCGGGCAAAATTGAGGTTCCTGGTAACCTGGTCATTCATCCAAGACAGAACGATGTGGCACAGTTCTATAACAGGGCCTCGCTAGTGCTGAATCTGTCGAACAAGGAACTCTTCATCGAAACCTTCGGGCTCACGGCACTCGAGGCAATGACGGCCGGGCTGCCGGTGATTGTACCCACAGTAGGAGGTATTGCAGAGATGGTTGAGGACGGGAAAAACGGATACAGGATAGATGTACAGGATATCGGGGAAATAGCACAATGTGTTGAAGAAATTTTTACAGATGAAGATTTATTTATAACTTTGGCAAAGAATGCACAGAAATGCTCTGCCAAGTTCAGTGAGAGAGAAACGCTGAAGATGATTGAGCAAGTCCTGACAGGGCTGGCATGAAATTACTGATGAAGAAGGTTGCTGTAATAGGAACGCAGGGAGTACCTGCAAAATACGGAGGATTCGAGACTCTTGTTGAGAATATTATCGGAGAGAACTGTTCCGATAATGTTCAGTATACCGTATTCTGCAGCAGCAAGGACATAAAATCAAAAGCCAAGGAGTACAATGGGGCAAGGCTCAAGTACATACCACTACACGCCAACGGTGCACACAGCATTCCCTATGATATAATCTCGATGTTGAGATGCCTCAGAGGCTACGACGCCGTACTTATACTTGGAGTTTCGGGATGCATCTTCATGCCGGTATTCAAGCTGCTGTGCCGCAGCAGGATTATCGTAAACATTGACGGCCTTGAGCACCGCCGTGCTAAATGGAAGAACTGGGTACGCAAGGTTCTGAAGACATCGGAGTCCTTGGCGGTGCGCTATGCCGATGTCATAATCACCGACAATAAGGGCATACAGGACTATGCCAAGCAACTCTACAAAAAGGACACCACACTGATAACATACGGTGGCGACCACGCAATACTGAAGAATGTAAAACCTGAACGCGAGAAAGAGATTCTGCAGTCATATGGTCTGGAGGGTAACGGCTATTCAATGAGTGTGTGCCGAATTGAGCCGGAGAACAATTGCCACATAACACTGGAGACTTTTGCAAAAAGCAACGAGAAACTGATTTTCATTGGCAACTGGGACCGTAACGGATACAGCCGCAAGCTCAAGGAGGAGTACAAGGACAAATATGCCAATATTGTCGTTGCCGACAGCATATACGACCTTGAGATACTTTACGTGCTGCGAAAGAATGCCAGGATGTACATACACGGGCACAGCGCCGGCGGCACAAACCCGTCACTTGTTGAGGCAATGTTCTTCGGGTGTCCGATACTTGCCTATGATGTTGTATACAACCGCGAGACGACATTCGGTCAGGCGTATTATTACAACAACGCCGAGGAACTGACCAAGCTGATAAACAGTAATGACCTTGACGGTGCTCCAATGAAGAGACTTGCCAAAGAGGAATATACCTGGAAAAAGATTGCAGGCCAGTACGAGGCTCTTTACTAAGATAGTACAGATATACGAAAACAGGCTACGGAATTCCGTAGCCTGTTTTCGTTAATTGAGGTTTGAATAAAAAGAGCTGTTTTTAGGCTTGCGAAGACTCCAAAACCGGAGTTTACTTGAAGTAAATGAGGATTTTGAAGGCAAGCGTAACGACAAAAGAGCCTTTTTAGTGAAGCTCGTTTATATCATTCCGAAGCCCTGTATTTACCCTCATCCTTATCCTCGAGCATGCTCAGATAGGACTGATAGCGCGAAGGCGCCAGACGCCCGGCTTCGAGTGCCTCAAGCACAGCGCATCCGGGTTCATGGGTGTGCGTACAGTTTCCGTAGCGGCAATCCTTGGAGAGTTTGAAGAACTCCACAAAGTAGTGCGATATCTCCTCAATCTCCATATCAAAGGTTCCGAAGCCCTTGACTCCCGGAGTGTCCACGATATAACTCTCGGGCATGAACTCGAACATCTCGGTATACGTGGTCGTGTGCATACCTGTATCGTGAGTCTTTGATATCTCGCCCACGCGGGCTGCGATATCCGGGGCTATGGCATTTACAAGGCTCGATTTGCCCACTCCGGAATTGCCGGCAAGCAATGACACCTTGCCACGCATCATCTCCTTGAGTGCCTCGATGCCGCTGTTCTGGGCAGCGCTTGTGTGCAGGCACTTGTACCCGATGCTCTCGTAGAGTGCAGTGAGATATTCAAGTTCCTCGCACTCGGCATCGCTATAGATATCGGTCTTGTTGAAGACAAGTACAACCGGCACGCGGTATGCCTCGGCTGCCGCCAGAAAACGGTCGATGAATGTAGTTGCCGTTACCGGGTGGCTTACTGTCACCACAAGGAAACAGAGGTCGAGGTTGGCGGCAAGGATGTGCGACTGCTTCGAGAGGTTCGATGCCTTGCGCACAATGTAGTTGCGGCGTTCAAGTATCTCCACAATATATGCTGTACCGTCCTCGCGCACATCGAACAGCACATGGTCACCCACTGCAACGGGGTTGGTACTACGTATGCCCTTGAGGCGGAAGTTACCCTTTACCCTGCAATCGACAAGTGTGCCGTCAGTAGCGCGCACGCCATAGACACTGCCCGAACTCTTTATTACTGTACCCTGCACTGCTTACCTTGGAGGATTAGACTGTCATGATTTCCTTTTCCTTCGCTGCAAAAATCTCCTCGGCTTTCTTGATGTACTTGTCATGGATCTTCTGCAGGCTCTCCTCGCCGTCCTTTGCAACGTCCTCGGGAGTTCCGTCCTTTACAGACTTCTTCAATGTATCGATACCATCGCGACGGGCATTACGGATGCTTATCTTTGCTGTCTCAAGCTCATGAGAGCACTGCTTTACAAGAGCCTGACGACGTTCACCTGTCAATGGAGGAATGGCAACAATGATAACCTCGCCGTTGTTGGCCGGCATGATACCTACTGGTGAATCGATGATGGCTTTCTCGATTGGGGCAATCATATTCTTGTCCCATGGTTTAATGGCGATTGTACGCAAATCGGGGGTTGTAATTGTCGCAACATTGTTCAAAGGCATCTCTGAACCGTAAGAGCTTACTCTCACGCAGTCGAGAAGGTGAACATTGGCCTTTCCGGCACGGATGTGAGAATACTCTTCTTCAAGGTGCATGATGCTCATCTGCATCATCTCTTCAGCCTCATTAAGGCATGCTTTTACGTCTATCATATACAAAATGTTTAATTAATCAGTCAATAGGCTGCGCATAGTACGCGCAGTGTACTTTCACTTTATTGCAAAAATAAAGAATATGAACGAACCTATATTGCTTTTAAGAAATTTTAATAATTAAAATATCATCCCACTATTTGATTTTATTCCACTATTGGGTAAATTCGCCGCAGAAGCATTGTATATATACCCCCAACAAAGGGACAATATATATTGTTGAACATTAAAAGAAGGAGGTAATTATGAACGGAGCAAACGAAGAGAGACTTGTCAAGGTCTTTGAAGGCAATGTGTGGCAGGCACAGCTGGTAAAGGGATTGCTTGATGCCAATGCGATTCCATGTATAATCAAGGACGAGACCGTGGGTGCTGTGATTTCGCAATACGCTCCCAACATCGGCGATGTGTATGTGATTGTCGACCAGGAGCATGAAGCTCAAGCCTTGAAAATAATCGAGGAGAATACAATACCCGATGCTCCTCAAGAGGAATAACTGATATGAATAAAGCACCTGCGCAATTGCGCAGGTGCTTTATTCATATCAGACAGCATTCCTCCACCTGTCACACTCTTGTGAACAGATCTCCCATACAACCTCATCGGGGCTGCTGCAAAGGCGCATGAGTCCTTCGGCGGCCTGCTCGTAGAGACGTCGGCGTGCGCCTCTTGGCATGTGCAGACGCCTATCCGTCATGATATGGTCAACGACCTCCATGTAGGCACTCATCGCCTCACGGTCACGACGCTGCTCCTCGCAGAAAGCGCCCAAAGAAAGCAATTCGCGGTAGCGCGTCACGCCATCAAGCCCAAGGACATGCTCCTCCCGGGCACGAATGACGGCATCGGCCACTCCCGCACTCATCAGCAACTTTCCGTCGGCTTTGCAACGGACAACACACTCATAATAGAAAACCTTTTCCATAACTGAACCATTTAAAGGTTAAACAAAAAAACAACTCACCCCCGCCCCACGGCACCGAGTGAATTATAGAAAAGGTCTTTAAATCGAAAAAACATGTGCACGCCCCGACGGCCGCACATCTGCCGCAAATATAGCACAAAAGTTCCTACATACAAACAATATGAGAAAATAATGCCATTTTATCCCTCCAAAATGCCTATCTTCGCGTAACTTTTATAAATAACGAAAACCAAAGCATAGAAAACAACACATTAATCATATGGTATCGGTAGACGGATTGGCTGTAGAATTTGGCGGAACGACGCTGTTCAGTGATGTTTCATTTGTAATCAACGAGAAGGACCGCATTGCTCTCATGGGCAAGAACGGTGCCGGCAAGAGCACCCTCCTGAAGATTCTTGCAGGTGTGCGCAACGCCACACGCGGTACAGTTTCGGCACCCAAGGACACGGTCATTGCCTATCTGCCACAGCACCTCATGACCGAGGACGGACGTACCGTCTTCGAGGAGGCATCACAGGCATTCGCGCACCTTTACGAAATGGAGGCCGAGCTTGACCGCCTGAACAACGAACTTGCGACACGCACCGACTACGAGAGTGATGAATACATGTCACTCATTGAAGAGGTTGCCACAAAGAGTGAAAAGTTCTACGCTATTGACATGACCCATTTCGAGGAGGACGTCGAAAAGACACTCCTTGGACTCGGTTTCGAACGCACCGACTTCAACCGCCAGACAAGCGAGTTCAGCGGCGGATGGCGCATGCGAATAGAGCTTGGCAAGATGCTTCTGCGCAACCCCGACGTACTGTTGCTCGACGAGCCCACGAACCACCTCGACATAGAGTCTATCGGCTGGCTCGAGGAGTTCCTCATAAACAACGGCAAGGCTGTGGTTGTCATAAGCCATGACCGCAAGTTCGTGGACAACATCACCACACGCACCATTGAGGTCACCATGGGACGCATATACGACTACAAGGTCAACTACTCGCAGTACCTTGTGTTGCGCGCCGAACGCCGCCAGCAGCAGATGAAGCAGTGGGAGGAACAGCAGAAGATGATTCAGGAGACCAAGGATTTCATTGAACGCTTCAAGGGCACATACTCAAAGACCCTGCAGGTACAGAGCCGCGTGAAGATGCTTGAGAAACTTGAGATAATAGAGGTTGACGAGGAGGATACATCGGCGCTGCGCCTGAAGTTCCCGCCATCGCCACGTTCGGGACAGTACCCGGTGATAATGGAGGGTGTGGGCAAGGAATTTGACGGTAAGCAGATATTCTCGGGCGCTACACTCACTATTGAAAGAGGCGATAAGGTAGCCTTTGTAGGACGCAACGGAGAGGGTAAGTCAACACTTGTAAAGTGTATAATGAAGGAACTCGAGCACGAGGGAAGCCTGCAGTTGGGACACAACGTGCAGATAGGCTACTTTGCACAGAACCAGGCCTCACTGCTCGATGAGGAACTCACCGTTTTCCAGACCATAGACGATGTTGCCAAGGGCGAAATCCGCAACAAAATCCGCGACCTGCTGGGCGCATTCATGTTCGGCGGCGAGGCAAGTTCCAAGAAGGTAAAGGTGCTGTCGGGAGGCGAACGCACCCGTCTGGCACTCATGAAGTTGCTGCTTGAGCCCGTTAACCTTCTCATCCTTGACGAGCCCACCAACCATCTCGACCTCAAAACAAAGGATATACTTAAACAGGCACTCCAGGACTTTGACGGCACACTCATCTGCGTGAGCCATGACCGTGACTTCCTTGACGGACTTGTTACAAAGGTATACGAATTCGGCCATGGCAAGGTACGCGAGCACCTTTGCGGAGTATACGAGTTCCTTGCAAACAAAAAGATGGAGGAACTCCAGGAACTTGAGAGAAAATAATACCCAAGAACATGAGAACACGACTATATACACTCGCCCTTGCAGCACTCACGCTTGCAGGGTGTACTTCTATTGCCCCAAGCGAAACGGCATTATATGACAGCGGTGTATCGCTGCAAATGGCACAGAAACGCAAAAGCTGCATAAAGAAACTTGAGTACACACTATTCTTCTCAATTCCTGAAGATCGCGACAAGGCTGTAGAGGGAAACGTCGGAATCAGCTTCAGCATTGACAGCCCACAGGAAACAATAATTGACTTCCGCGAACTTACCGGTGTAAAAGAAGTGTTTGTCAACGGCAGAACCACCGAGTTCGGACTCAGGAACGAGCATATAATAATTCCTTCTTCATCACTACAGAAAGGGCACAACAACATTGAGATGACATTCACACCCGCGGAGCAGTCACTGAACCGCAACGAAGAGTTCCTTTACACGTTACTTGTCCCCGACAGGGCACGCACCCTTTTCCCATGTTTTGACCAGCCCGACCTTAAGGCCACATTCAACCTGACATTGGAGGTCCCTGCCGACTGGTGCGCCATATCAAACACTTCAGTTGCCGAGGAAAGCGAGGAGAACAATCGCAGAAGAATTATATTCAACGCCACAGAGCCGCTTAGCACATACCTGTTTTCATTCGTAGCAGGCGAATTCAAGAAAGAGACATACAGCGATGGCAAGCACACTTTTGCAGCATATTACCGCGAGACAGACCCCAAGCGCATAGCACAGTTACCGATAATATTCGGCCAGGTAGCAGATGCACTCGGGTGGATGGAAGAGTACACCGGAGTTCCCTACCCTTTTGCAAAGTATGACTTCATTATACTCCCGGGATTCCAGTACGGCGGTATGGAACACACCGGTGCCACTCTCTATAACGACACACAGTTGTTCCTTGGAGAGCACCCGACAGCTGATGAGGAACTGCGCCGCATGCAGCTCATAGCACATGAGACTGCACACATGTGGTTCGGTGACTACGTAACAATGCAATGGTTCAATGATGTGTGGACTAAAGAGGTATTCGCCAACTACTTTGCGTCACGCATAACAGAGCCACAGTTCCCCGATATCAACCACCGCCTCAGCTGGCTCAAAAGCATTGTTACCCCCTCACTCAGTGAAGACCGCACAACAGGCGGCACAGCCATAAGACAACCGCTTGACAACATGCGCAACGCCGGACTCATATACAACAACATCATATATGACAAGGCCCCTGTAATGCTCGAAAAACTTGTTGAAATTATGGGTGAAAAGGCTTTCAGAGAAGGGATACATGAATATCTCACGGAATTTGCTTACGGCAATGCCACATGGGATAACCTTATCGCACTACTTGACAAAAGAAGCGACGCCGACCTGGCTGCATTCAGTGACACCTGGGTAAACAGGCGCGGCATGCCACACATAAGCATGAGCATCAGCAACGATACACTGACAGTAAGACAGCGCGACCCATATGGAAAAGACTTGTTATGGCAACAGAAATTCGGCGTTACTCTCATCGGCAAAGAACGCAGCCATATCAACATAGAGATAACCGACACACTCCTGCGCATACCGCTTGAACAGGAGGCTGAATACATACTCCCCAACAGCGACGGCAAAGGTTACGGCTATTTCATATATGACAACAACTGCCTTGAATGGATGCTTGCCAACTGGCACACCATTGATGATGACGTGTGCCGTCAGGCACAACTGATGAACCTCCACGAGGGATACCAGCATGGCGCACTGAGTGGCGAGAAATGGCTTGCATCACTAGCCGAAGGTTTAAAAAACGAAAGGAATGCACTGATAACATCGACTCTGTGCAGTTACCTGTATGAACCGCTTGTCGAATGTGGTACAGAGTACGAGAGCCGCCTTCTGAAAGTTGCCAGGGAGCATCCTCTTGCATCGTGCCGCCAACAGCTCATGCGCACTCTCATTTCGGCAGCCACATCGCCGGCCGCATGCGCAGAAATCTACAACATTTGGGAACAAAGGAGCAATCCGTTGTTCAATGAAAACGACTATACGAACATGGCATACGAACTTGCTCTGCATTTCCCGGAGAGACAAAAAGGTATTATTGCAACACAGAGAGAAAGAATCACTGACCCCGACCGTCTGCGCCAGTTCGATTTCATTTCACGCGCCACTGATGCCGGCACCAAAGAGCAGGAGAAACTGTTCCACTCGCTTCTCAAAGCCGAGAACCGTCGCATTGAACCCTGGGCATTAAGGACATTGGGATACCTGTGCCACCACACGCGCACCGCACAGGCTGTGAAATACATAAGACCTGGACTTGAGGCAATGCAGGAGATACAGCGCACAAGTGATATTTTCTTCCCGCAAAGTTGGGCACGCACACTTTTGAAGGAGCATCGGAGCCACGAGGCACGCAATGCAGTAGAGAAGTTCCTCCGCGACAACCCCGACTACCCACAGCTGCTCAAGAACAAGATTCTGCAGGCAGCATGGGGATTGTTAAAGTGATTCCGATATAACAAATAAAGTCGCGAAGGCAGCTGCCTTCCGGAGTTTATTTGCTATGCAATATGCCTTTTATATCACTTTGCAAGTTTCTTTACACCGTCCTGGATGTATACATGACCCTCAAGTGTATCGTTTACACGACGACCGCTGAGGTCATAGATTGCACCGCCCTTTGCATTGCCTGCAACAACCGGAGCAATAGCAGTCTCTGTTGTAAAGTCAATCTCTACAACATCGTCCTTTGCGCAAGGAATAGTAGCGATACCGTTGGCATCAACAGTAACCTCAACCTCTACACCGTTTACAGTAACCTTAGCCTTGGCAATCTCCATAGCTGCTACATTGCAACGAACCTTGAGTTCTGCACCGGCGTTGCTTGTGATAGTAGCTTTCTGGCACTTGCCGTCAACCCAGTTGAAGTCAACTGTGAAGTTACCCATAGCCTTCATACCGGTTACAGTACCCTGCTTCTTCCATACTGCAGGCATTGCTGGGAGGATGTTGATGTAACCGTGTGCACTCTGCAGGAGCATCTCGGCGATACCTGAGCATACACCGAAGTTACCGTCAATCTGGAATGGTGCGTGTGAGTCGAAGAGGTTGTAGTAGATACCACCCTGACCCTGGTCTGTACCGTAAGTTGTTGAGTGCTTCAATGCGTTCTTGATGATGATGTGTGCATGGTCACCATCCTGTGCACGCGCCCAGAGGTTAACCTTCCAACCCATTGACCAACCTGTAGCTGCGTCACCACGATGTTTGAGGGCGTTAACAGCAGGTGTGAAGTACTCACTCTCAGGAGTGATCTGGTCCATTGGGAAGAGAGCCATCAAGTGCGAGATGTGACGGTGGCCTCTCTCACCTACTGAGTATGGAGAGTACTTCCACTCGCGGAGCAATACATCACCGGTCTTCACAGCATTGAAAGGATTACCGCATTTACCATCATAAGTCTCGGTGTGGAGACCCTTGTCAGTCTTGGCAAGATAGGTATTCAGTTTCTCGATATCAGCTGCAGAAAGACCGAGCTCATCGGCGCCGAGAATCTCAATAGCATCGGCAATATTCTGGAACAGGTAGCTTATCATCTGCTGTGCGTGAGCTGTACCGTCCTCACTCTCGTTTCCGTGCTGCTCGGCACTGAACTCGTTAGGAGCAACGAATGTACCGTCATATACTCGACGGTCCTCAATAAGGCGGTGGAACCAGAACTCTGCACAATCCCACATTACAGGGAATGCTTTCTTAAGGAACTCCTTGTCCTGTGTATAGCGGTAGTGTGTCCACAAGTGACTTGTGTACCATACGTTTGCAACGAGGTAGTTGCTACCCCATGTACTCATACTGTTGTAGAGTGAAGATTCAGTCAAAACGCTCCAGCCATAGCCGTTGTTGTACTGCTGACCAACCTTCTTCCAACCCTCACTCTGTGCACCACGGATGATGAAGTTCACGAATGGCTTGTGAAGATCACTGAGGTTAGTGATTTCAGTTGGCCAGTAGTTCATCTGGATGTTGATGTTGGTATGGATATCAGAGTTCCAAGGAGAATCTGTACCACGGTCGTTCCATATACCCTGGAGAGTGTTAGGAGCCGCAATAGGCTTGCGGTTTGAGCTGATAGCCAGGTAACGGCCATAGTGGAAGTACAACTGCTCAAGGAACAAGTGGTCGTTCTTTGTGCTGTTTGCGTTAGAGTTGTTAGGATAGTATGTATCAACCAATGTCTTTGTGTCAACTGTTGGAGTTGTAAGACCAAGGTCGAATGTCATGCGCTTTGTAATTGCAGTGAAATCGGCAACGTGGTCAGCCTCTACTGCAGCAAAGCCCTTGGCGATAGCAGCCTCAATCTCACCCTTCGCACGTTCGCTTACCTGAGCAGGAGTCTCTGTTGTGAAGTAGTTGTTGAGTACCTCCATGTCACCGTTGAAGTTTGTAGCACCCTTGAGGTAGAATGTAACCTCAGTTGCGTTCTTTACAGTGATGCCCTTGCCGCTTGCAGTTACTGTAGCACCCTCATCGGCAACAACGTGAAGACGTGCAGCGAAGTTTACGGATGTCATTGCACCGGTGAACTCGGCAACGTTACCGTTGTATGTAACAGCACCGGCACCGATACCTGTACCCGGTTCAAGCATGAATGTAAGGTTGAGCTTGTCCTCGCCCTCAGTCTTGTACTGACCTGCGATTACCTGGTCAGGAGCCGAGCTGAAGTACTTGCGAACCTGCTTTGTACCGTTAGCGTTCTTGAACTCAACGCCTGCGATACCCTCCTCAATGTCGAGGTAGCGTACATAGTCTGTAACACCCTCGTAAACAGCGTTGTCGTTGTTAGCAATGAACAATGAACCGAAGTTCATGAATGTACGGTTACCGCCACCTGCACCTACAGTGTTTGCAGGACCGCTCCAGAGAGTCTTCTCGTTGAACTGGAGTTCCTCGGTGCGTACACCGCCGAATACCATACAGCCGAGCTCACCGTTACCGAGTGGCAATGCGTACTCCATCCATGGGTAGCTTACGCCGGCAGCCTCGGCCGATGTTGTGTACCACAATGTGTTAGGGTTCTTTGGTGAGAAAGAAGCAACACCCTCAATCTTTGAAATCTCGTGGATGTACTCATCGGGATAATCAGCATAGTCAACCTCCTCAAGATAGAACTGGCTACCTGTATCGTTGTTTGTAGCAGCATAGCTGTTCCACAATGCGAGGTAGTTGCCACGCTTGTTCCAAAAATCATAGTTTGTACCAGACTTCTTGATGTATGAAGGCTCTGTTGCGCTGAACTTGATTATACCGTCGAACTTTGTTGTGTAAGAAGTATTCGAAGGAGCAACCATTGTAGCACGTGCGTTAGCCTCGCTACCAGTCATGCCAAGCACCTTTGAAAGACCGGTAGAGTAGTTGTAGATAGTGTAGGCAGAACCGTCCTTAACGAACGCCCAGATACCTTGGTTGTCGCGTGGAGTGTTTGTGTTTGTAAGCAGCATGTTGCCACCCTCAACATAGTCAGGGTTCAAACTTACATAACCGCCGTGACCGCCACGGATTGTGTAGAACTTTGTATCGGCATCAAAGTAGCTTACATAAACGACAGAACCGTCAACGTTTACTGTAGCGAGTTTGCCGGCAACCTCGTTAGCCTTCAAGTGGCTTCTCTTGAGCACGAAATCAACAGTGAAAGTATCACCGTTCTTGTACTCTGTGCCATTGATTACAACACCGGCAGCAGCGTCATCTGTACCAAGGACAGACACTGAGAAATCAGAAGATGGAGCAACACCCTCTTCGATGATGTAGCAGTTTCCGGGATCGGTTGTTGTCCAGCTGTTGACAACGATACCTGCATCCATCTGGTTCTGCTCCTGAGAGTTCATACCATTACCGCCGATTGTGAGCTTCCAAGGATAGCTACCACCAACATTCTGCAAACCGAGAGCAGAAGTTGCTGTTGCAGTGAAACTACCGTTTGAGCTTACATACTTCTCGGCACCTACGCTGTAGAGATAGTAGTTTGCACCGTTCTTCTCGATACGGAACAACTGTGCTGGGTCGGCATTGTTTCTTGTTACAGAGCCGACAGCCTTACCTGTACTGCCACAGATTTCGCCGGGTACCTTGTCGCTGTAGAACAAGAAAGCACGTGCACTACGCAATGTGTAGACTTTGTCGTTACTCAATTGCGAGAGATCAGTTACTGTCTGCGCCTGTGCGGCAAAAGCCAAACACAAGAAAGAGACAAGCATAAAGAAGATCTTTTTCATAGAGTTT
>JAZQZM010000094.1:0-30013 GCA_045634085.1 Bacteroidaceae bacterium | reverse complement strand
TGACTAACTGCTGTCGCCATCGACGAACCTGCCCTCCGTGCAGCTTTGTGGGAGAGTAGTGGCCTAAAGGCACTCCTTTGGGGAGCTAAAGCTCCCGTCGTCGCAAGCAGTGCTACGGTACCGCACTGCCATCGCCACTTTTTTTCAAGAGAACTTCGGTTACACTGAGGTTCTCTCTTTTTTGGCATATACCTTCTCAAAGGCCCAAAGAGGCAGCAAGGCAAATAATGGTAATATTGTAGGAGGCCGACTAAAAAGGTTCTTTTGTTGTTGTGTTCGCCCTCAAAATGCTAATTTACGCTTACTAAACTGCGCTTTTTCGGACTTCGCACGCCTAAAAACAACTCTTTTTATTCAAACTCGTAATAAGAAGTGGATAACCCA
This sequence comes from Bacteroidaceae bacterium, assembly GCA_045634085.1. GTDB lineage: Bacteria > Bacteroidota > Bacteroidia > Bacteroidales > Bacteroidaceae > HGM04593. The sequence goes on along the minus strand of JAZQZM010000094.1, from coordinate 29,629 downwards.
TTTACTTTTGGGTCATCCACATGATTGTGTATGCAGCGCGTGTATTGGGCACAATACGGGTTGGTTGACTTACTTTAAATAAACAAATATCTTTGCACTATTTTTGTGTCTCTTATATATCCTCTAATTTAATATTCACATTAATGTCATGTCAAACGCATGTGAGACATCTATGTATAAGTTTAGTGATTCTTTGACAATCCTTATACATAAGTTTCTCTCTGTCTTGATGATGTATTAGTTGTGTCAACAGCAATATTATTGTTTCTTTTTTTTATCGTGTTGTGCAAAATATATAACTCTGATAGTTGTATATTCACAAATTTATTGTATCTTTGCACTCGCAAATGAGCGGGATGTAGCTCAGCCCGGTTAGAGTACGCGTCTGGGGGGCGTGTGGTCGCTGGTTCGAATCCAGTCATCCCGACATAAAGAAGCATTGATAATCAAACGATTGTCGATGCTTTTTGTTTTTTACGCAAATTATCAAATACTATGCGGTGGCACTGTGGTTGACGCGAAAATACGGATTGATTGTTAAATCATTGTATCATTTTGGAATTTTCGGTAAACATAAACAAATTGGTTATATGTGGAATGAAGAAAAATTATTTTTTTGATATCATTTATATCTATTGGAATATTTAAGAGCCTGATTTTATAAAAAAGTTGCTTTGAATTTTGAATTTTTTTCTCAATGTTACTATATTGTAGCGTAACAAATTCAAATATCTGCAATATGGAGTATAACGAGATTGAGACATTTTGCAAAGGGGCTGGTTTCCTTTTTCATGAGCATGGGAGTGGTAAATTCGGAGCAGAGAGGTATTGGAGTTTTTATAAGGTGGTGAACAATGACCTGAAACTTTTCTCCATTGAATACTTCCCTGTGCGTAGCTCTGTCAAGATATGCCGTGGCGCCAGCACTTACCGTGGTGTCGTGGAGTCATTGTCACACTTGCTGGAGTTGCTTGAAGTGATGAGGATAGGAGAGGATGAACTTGCAAAGCGTCCTGGACTGGCGCAACGCATCAAGAATGGTGAAACAGATGTTCTAGAGGAGTTGGAAGCATCGCAACTGACTGAACGGGAATGCGTGGTGCTGAAGATGTGCTTCGGCATTGGCGTGGAGAAATGTTCATGTCAAGAGATTGCTGAACGTTTTGGCCTCACCCCAGAACGTGTGCACCAAATCAAGGAAAAGGCGCTGCGCCGTCTGGAAAATCGTACCCGCATACGGCCGTTTAAATTAAGCAAGGCGTTGTATTGAAGTCTGGGAATTTTAAACGGTAGAAAACAGTTTGAATTATAAGAAACATGGTGAAATCGGATTTGTATATTCATGGTACATGCGCTGAACTGCAGGGCATCAGGGCGATGGTAATGAACTTGGCTGAGTGCACGGGCTGCGATACTTCTGACGAAAGCAACCTGAATATTCCTTTAGGTGTCGTGATGCAGCTCCTCATCGGTGATTCCATGCATCTGGGTTTGCTAATAGGCATGGATACCCAGGACCCCGAATGTGTGGTGCTACGCATTGAAACCATAGACATTCTTGATGTCCGGGAGGCTCTGCTTGAATGCTTTGCAGCCTTGGACATTGAGGTGGATGAGGATGTGGATAATGTTCCATGGCCGTTCGAATAGACCGTAACACTCTTGACTGTGAATGGACAGATGTCTTTATTTATGTACCGTTAAAAATATACGCTAAAAAATGAATTTTTGTCCTGTTGTTGCTATATTTGTAAAATAATATTGCAAAACAAAGAATTTAAACACGTTTCTGTTGTGAAACGTACAACGGTGCAGTTGCAATCTATGGATAATAGAATCAAATAGTACAAAAGACTCTTTTGATATTATTATACACTAAAAACAAGTAACAATATGACATTTAAAGAAGTAGAATTGCCCAAGAAACTTTATCTAGTGTTTGACGACGATGCGGAGGTATACGAATGTTTGCTGATGGATATTGTGGATGTGAATGAAACAGAGGATAAATGTGTATTTATTGTTGATGGTCTGATGCCTCAGACTACGCATCTTACTGTGCCTTGTTCGTTGTTGGATGAGGAAGAGATGCATTTGTCGGGTGTACATCTCTATCTCAACGTGGAGTCGGCAAAGCAAAATGCCTGAAATTTGAAGCAATAATTGCTTGCTGATAGTTGCATAATAAAACACAGATGTGCGTTAACGCACATCTGTGTTTTTATGTTTTTTATTCCAAATTCCTTATTTCAGGAAAGCAAGCGCAATGCAGATTATGAGCATTGTTGCGTTCGATATCACTCCCAGGATTGCGCCAGATATTATTGATGCTATTGCCCAGTTTTTTGCTTGCTTTGCATTTTTCTCAGCGAGTTCTTTTTCTCCTTCATTCCATAATTTATTTACGCGCTTTGCCTTTATTATTGCAATGATTGCAAATGGCCAAAAGATTGCTGCAGAAACTATTGCCCAAATGAGATTGTTCTCGGGACAGCCGCTGAGGCCATCTGCATTTTGATGATTGGAGTCAAAAAGTGAACCGTATTCTGCTCTGTCTTTGCTACGGTTACCTGTAAAGAGGTCTTTTAGTTCTTCAATGTTTTCGGCTTTGTCCCAATTGTCCATGCCGGTGCACCATATATAGGTTTTTTCCGTTACGCCATACTGTATTAATTGGTCGGCACTGACAGGGCCTGCCTGTTGACCTTTCTTGTTTACGTAATAATATTTCTTCATGATGGACGAATACTTGATTGGTTTGTATTGCGACACTCTGCAACCTTATGATATTTTTTACAAAAATATAAAGTTTCTTACAAATTTCCTTTGTTTTCATGTGATTTTATACAATTAAATATTTGTTCGTACTGCTTTTGAGTGTTCTTATTTCTTTATTATTTATTTTATTCGTAGTTTTGTATTAGGCAATGGTTTCATGTTTTAATGCTGACCATGCAACAGCTCGGTTGTTTATCATGTCTATTAAAGGTTACGGTCGTTTCTCGGTCTTTTTGGCATTGCTGATGTGTCTTGTGTCTTGCAGTGTTTCGCATGGTGATTCTCACCATGCTGTCGGCATGTGCGGACAATTGTGGAGTAATCGCTATAGCAATGTGTCGCTTTATGATTCCATTGCCGGCACGCTTGCCGCTGTTGATGAAAGGGATAATGAACTTTGTGCCATTGCAGGCAATGCTTCCGGGTATGCTGCAATGATGAGAATGGATTATGCCGAGGCTTGCAGTCTGTATATGCGTGTCTTGGAAAAGAGTGATTGTGAGATTGAACGCTTAGCAGCCGATGTGGGGCTTATGACTGTGTGCTATCGTGTGTCGGAGAATAGGAGTTTCTTTGATTATCGTACTGATGCCTTGTCAAGGATTAAGCGTATCAATGAAGAGTTTGATTTGCTTTCCTCCGGTGACAGAATGCGCTTTATGCGTGCCAAGATTGAATTCGGGATAGTTTCGGTATGCTACTTCTCCAATCTGTGTATGCAGGATGAGAAGTCCAAGGCCTTGCAACATTTAAGGAATGATTTAAAACACGTCGATGATGTTGCTCTACGCCTGTATGCCGATATGATTCTTGCGAACAATGTACCCAATCAGGCCGAACGTCTTCAGCGCCTGTGTGAAGGAGCTTTGGACGCAAAGGAGAACGGCTATGTGTGGCTCGAGGCAAACTATAATCTGTTGCTGACTATCGGACTGCGTGACACTCTTGTGCTGTGTGACTTCAAGGAGCAATTCCCTTTGCTTTACAGCGGCTTGAATGCTGATTCACTCAATGACTTCGAGTTCCTTTCGGTATTGGCGCAGAAGTCTGTTGACGGTTTCAAGGATTATGGCGACTGTTATATGATGATAGAGGCTCTTGTGGTTTCTGCATCATGTAATATTGAATATGGCCGGTACGAGGAGGCACTGCATTTCATTGATGCTGCATTAGGACATGTGAATGAGTATTACAGTGTTTATTATCCAATGCGTAGTGACTTGTGCGTCAATTCGCTTGATGATTACCGTGAGGGTGTTTATGGCGGCAGTGTGCAGGACGAGGGGGTGTATAACATTCCCGAGTGCATGCTGAGTGTACGCCGCGAGGCTTGTTGTGCCTTTGCCGGACTGGGAGATATCTACGCTTCGGACATCAACAGGAATGCTTATCTGGAACTGTTGGAGACAACCCGCATGAACAAGCACCTTGAGAGCCGTGTATCGCATGTCGAAGAGGATAGTGCGGAACTTGATTATCTGCTCGTTGTAATCATTGTGTTGCTGGTGATTGCTGCTTGTTACATGGTGTTTATGGCAAGCAAACGCAGGAGATATGAACTGTTCTATTCGGCAAGTCTCAAGCAACTGCACAAGGCATGCCGTACGCTGTTGGCATCGCTGCCGCGCGAGGTTGACAGTAAGGAGGAACTCTGTGCTGCGGTTTCTGCCATACTCAATGATTGTCTGGGCGATTTCTCGGGCAAAACACGTTTCTTTGTCGCTTATAAACCCGATGCCGAGATACAGTTGTCTAACAGATATGAGTTCAGTCTGCTTTATCTTGACGGCAAGAGTGACGATACACTTTATGTGGAGACTGAATATCCATTGAATAAGGAGAAAAAGTCGGTTCTCGAGATGGTTGTGTCTTATGTGGCTGTGGCCATAGAGGAGGGATTGCTCCTGGCAGATATCTGTGATGAATGCATGAGGGTCGAGGAAGAGCATAAGGCCTATTCCATTTATCTTGCAGAGCACAAGCGTGAGAATCTGCTTAAGCGTGTCTCGCTTTCTGTTGTCGGTGGCATGAGGCCTTATATGGACAGGATAAGTGGGGAGGTGAAGGCACTTGCCGGGGGATGCGAGGCCGATGATGCGTTACGCAAGTTGCGGTACATATCTGAGTTGGCAAGCAAACTTGATGACTTCAACCATATTCTTGAACGTTGGATAAAGATGCGTCAAGGCGAACTGAGTCTTCAGATTGAGAAGTTTTCTCTTAAAGATGTTTTTGCCATAGTTGCCAAAAGCGGGGCTTTGCTTGAGAAACGCGGTGTGGAACTTGAGGTCCGCAGTTGTGATGTTACAGTAAAGGCCGACAAGGCCCTAACGCTTTTTATGGTAAACACGCTTGTTGACAATGCTGCGAAATTCACGCCTGCAGGCGGAAAGGTGATGCTTGAGAGTATCGAATTTGATGATTGTGTAGAGATTGCTGTTACTGATACTGGCATAGGTATTTCGCAGGTTGATATTGACCGTATATTGGGCGAGAAGGTGTATGATGCTTCAAGCATCGGACGTGATAATGAGCAACTGCTGGCAAAGAAGAAGGGCGGAGGTTTTGGATTGATGAACTGCAAGGGCATAATCGAAAAATACAGGAAAAGCGGTGAGCAGTTCTCGGTGTGCTCAATGGATATAAAGAGTGACAAGGGCAAGGGAAGTCGTTTCTCTTTCCGTTTACCCAAGGGAATCTTACGTGGCGTTCTTATTGTGCTGATGATGCTGCCGTTGCCGTCCGTTGCGCAGAACTCCCTTGATATGGTCTCAAATTGTGCCGATTCGGTCTATTACTGCAATGTTGAAGGAGATTACGAGAAGGCTTTTGTATATGCCGGTCAGGCTTTGGACCTGTTGAATGAATATTACAGAACGCATGCGGGCGGCACAGACACCCTCTCGCTTGACTCCGGAGCTGCCAATGAGATAAAATGGTGGCGTGAGGAACTGTTTGCCGACTCCTTGAAGGAAGAGGTGTATTTCAATATTCTTGACATACGCAACGAAGTCGCTGTTGCTTCTCTTGCTACGAAGAGATGGCGTACGCACAGGTACAACAACTACATTTATACGACTCTGTATAGAATGACGCATGAGGACAAGGGTATTTCGGAACGATATACAGCCATGCGTGCGGCCTTGAATTATAGAATGGCGGCAGTTGCCTTGCTTATGTTCATTCTGCTCTCATTTGTGCTTTATATTGTCGTGTCGTATGTGCGGCATGACATGATACATCGCAGGAATGAGAATATGCTGCTCAGGGCAAACCGCAAGGTTTTGCAGGTTGCGACAGGCAACAGACGCATTGAGGCTCCTGATTTGTTGGGAGGTATTGTCAATGAAATCTTCGGCTGCATGGGTGAGAGTATGCGTCTGTCACGCATAGCAATAATGTTGCGTCAGGAGAGTGCTGCCAGACCGGTTGTGGCCGAGGTTGGTGAAAAGCCGAATAGGAGTGACAATATTTTCATGCTGGGAGTCATTGACAGTGGTGAACGTTTTCTTTCCTCAGACGGAATGACATGTGTGTTACCTCTCTTTGTAAACTCTGCCGATGAACGCATTCTTGCCGGCGCCATAGAATTTGTTGCCTTGCGTCCCTTGACCGAGGATGAACTTCTCAGTCTGGAACTCGTTGCCAGTTACACGGCATCGGTTGCCTATCATGCCCTTGTGCGTGTGGCAAGCAGTTATATGGCTCTTGAAGAGGCTGAGGAACAGATTGAACGTATAAAATATGAGGAGAACCGTTTGCACGTGCAGAATATGGTGCTTGATAATTGTCTTTCGGCTCTCAAACATGAAACGGTATATTATCCCAGCCGTATACGCAATGTAGCCGAGCAGGCTGTGGCCGGTGCCGAGGAGAAAGATACCGCGGTAGCCTCCATTGCTGAACTGATGGATTATTACAGTTCAATTTTCGGTATTCTTAGCAATTGTGCAAAGAGAGAACTGGATGACAGGTGCTTTGCTGTTTCGAAGGTCGGTATGCAGCAACTCTTTGAGAGTGCGGTTGCCTATGCTGCCCGTCTTCGCAAGAAGACCGGTAAGGACATTGTTCTTTCTTTTGAAGCGACATCTTTGGCAGCCTGTGTCGATGTTGACCTTGTAGAGTATCTTTTTGAGTCATTGATTGATGCTGCTTTCAGGATTGACGTGCCCGGAGTGTTGCAGTTGCGTGCGGCTGATACCGGAAGTGAGGTTAGGGTCGAACTTGTTGACAATAGGTATGAACTTACAAGCGATGAGATTGCCGACCTGTTTGTGCCGACAAGGAGGAACATTGCGCCCGATGGAAAGATACAGTGTATGGAGTATCTTGTTGCCAAGGAGATTGTGCGCTTGCATGAGGATAATACCGGACATCGTGGAAGCAGAATGGAAGCACGTTCCGATGTGGCTGGGACGGTTATTCTCTTTACATTGCCCAAATCATTGAAATAATATAAAATAAGATATGGAGAAGAAATTTACGGTTATTATAGTTGAGGATGCAAAACTCGAACTAAAAGGTACAGAGGAAATTTTTCGTGCAGATATACCCGAAGCCGATATTATCGGTGTGGCTTCCAATGAGGGTGAGCTTGATGAGCTTCTTGAAAGTGGTGTGCCCGATCTGTTGTTGCTTGATCTTGGACTCTCCGGTTCTACGACTGTCGGAGTAGGCATATGCGCAAAGGTGAAGAAGAAGTATCCCCAGATGAAGGTACTTATCTTTACAGGCGAGCTGCTTAATGAAAAACTTTGGGTGGATGTCCTCTCAGCGGGAGCCGATGGAATAACATTAAAGACAGGGGAACTGCTTACAAAGTATGAGATATACAATGTGATGGCCGGAAAAAGGAACGTGTTCAACCAACCGATTCTCGAGAAGATTGTAGAACGTTTCCGTGAAAGTGTCATGCGTGATGTGGCACGCCAGAAGTCGATGATAGAGTATGAGATTGACCGTTACGACGAATGTTTCCTGCGTCATTTGGCTTTAGGATATACCAAGGAGATGATTGCATCGCTGAAAACCATGCCTTTTGGAGTGAAATCGCTTGAAAAACGCCAGGCCGACCTTGTTGCACGTCTCTTTGCCGAGGGTGAACAGCGTGGCATAAATGTCACCCGTCTGGTGGTGCGTGCCATAGAACTGCATATTATTGATGTTGAAAATCTTGAGGCTGATGAATAACCGCAGGGCAGCATATTATCCGGCACTGTTCTATGTGCTTGTGCTCATTGTACTGTGGCTGGTGTCATGGTTTATGAGTGTTTTCCAGCTGCTTTCAGGTACCGATGCTACGGTCGTCTCCCTTGTAAGTGGTGAGGGCGTACGCTGGGTACTGCTCAATGTGCATGCGTTCCTTGGTGCGGCTCCGTGGGGCTGTGTCGTATTTTTGATGCTTGTTGCCGGGTTGCTGTCCGGTTCGGGGCTGTTGCAGCTATTTGCAAAATTATGTGCTCTTAAGAAAATCAGTAACAATGAACTGCACTCTTTCCTCTTTGCTCTTTCTGTGTTGGTGCTTTATGTTGCAATAGTGTTCATGTTTACGGTGTCTCCATGGCATACGTTGCTTGGCGTCACAGGAGAACTCTCCAGTTCTCCTCTTGCCCGTGGGTGGATGCTGGTGCTCTTTGTCGGAGTCCTTGTAATGTCACTGGTCTATGGCTTCATATATGGCAACTATCGTACGCTTGTCGATGTGGTAGCCTCGGCCGGGGATTTTGCAGTGAAGTTCATGCCGGCACTTCTGGCTGTCCTGCCGGCAACATGTATAATTCCTTGTCTGCAATACTCGGGGATTGATGTTGTGTACGGACTCTCTGTTGAGGGAATGGGTATTCTCAGTGCCGTCATTTATCTCTTCCCGTTTGTGTATATTCTTTTTATAAAGGCACTGGACAGATTCTGATTACTGCTGTTACCTGTTGAAAATGTTTGAACCGATGCGTATGTGTGTGCTGCCATGCTTTATTGCTATGGGGTAGTCGTCACTCATGCCGGCCGAGAGTATTGAGAAATTCCCGTCGTTGGGGAAATAAAGTTCCTTAATTCTGCCAAAGAGTTCCTGAACGGCCAAAAATTCCGACGCTATCTGCTCTTCGTTATCGGTGTTGCTGCCCATGCACATGAGGCCTCTTATCTCTACGTTATGCAGTTCGCGCCATTGTCCATCTTCAAGCATGGCAAGGCATTCCTCCGGTGTAAAACCGAATTTTGTATCTTCCTGTGCTATGTGTATCTGCAGCAGGCATGGTATGCGGCGTCCGGCCTTGATTCCCTGCTTGTTGACCTCCTGGAGCAGACGCAGGCTGTCGATGCTGTGTATGAGGTGAATGAATGGTGCAATATACTTTATCTTGTTGCTCTGGAGGTGACCGATGAAGTGCCATCTTATGTCTGAAGGCAATGCCTTGTGCTTAACTGTAAGGTCTTGTGCCTTACTTTCTCCAAAGTCACGTTGTCCGGCGCCGTAAGCGGTTTCAATGGCTTCTGTCGGGTGGTATTTTGACACAGCGATAAGCGTTACCCCTTCAGGGAGGGTAGCGCTTATCGCCTTGATTCTTTCAGCTATGTAGTTGTTATCCTTCATAATGGAAAATGTCAACAATAGGACTTTCGTTTACCGAAGCAAGGTTGTAGTCCATGATTGAATCCTCCATGTGCTTGTTCAGGTTCTTTACGGCATCGGTAACATCCTCGGCCTTTACAAGGATTACAACTGATGACTTCTTCTCTTTTGCCGAAACTTCGTCAATTGTTACCATTGTAATCTTGCACTTGAACCACTTGTCGGCAGTCTCACTTGTGCTGTCAACGAGTTCGTTGTACTTAGTACGTTCCATCTTGTTGATGTTGAACTCGCCTGTTACCTGTGGCTGCAACTCCTGTGTCAGGCGTTTCTCAATCTCGGTGAATGTGAAACCCTGTACCAGATATACCTCGTTTACTTTTGTGTTAAGGCCCTTCTCGCCTGCACGTTCATATGTGACTTTGCACTCAAACCAACTCTGTACCATATTATTCTTGTCTTTTATCGTTTATTTGAATTTTGCGGAAACCGCGACCGCAAAGTTAGTAAATCCCGTCAGTTATTTCTTCTTTTTTTGCCATTTTTTCATGTTGCTGTCGGGTGTGGTGAAACTGCCCTATACAGCAGTAATGCGTTTTTTGGTTCGTGACACTTTAAAAACATCTGTTATTTTTGTTAATGCTGTCAACTTGTATTACTTTTGTCATGATATTCGTGAGTATATATTGAAGAACTGTTGCAGTGATGCTGTAGCATGATAATGACAGTATAAAATTATGAAAAAGATAATGTTTGCTTGCCTTACTCTCTTTTTTAGCATCTTGGTAATGATTTTGATTGCTATTCTTGCAGTTTTCGGTACATTTTCCTGGCTTGACAGCTATACCATGCATGGTGAGGCTAACTTGGTTCCCAATGTGTGTAAAATGCAGTTCGAGGATGCTGTAGATGTGCTTAAAGAGAAGAATCTCGGGTATGCGATTATGGAATATAAACATAAACCCGGTTTCGGTGACGGTGTTGTCCTTGAGCAAAGGCCCAATGCCGACGCCCTTGTCAAGGACGGCCGCAAGGTTTATCTTGTTCTGAATACAGTCGAGGCTCCTAAATTGGGCCTTCCTCAAATAATAGACAACTGCTCGTTGCGTGAGGCTGAATTCCGTCTCAAGGCTCTGGGCTTTGTTGTTGAGGATGTGGAGATTATTCCCGGTGAACGTGAATGGGTATACGGAGTAAAGTACAAAGGACAGGACCTTGACAATGGTGCTGCAATACCTCGCGGTTCCAAAGTTACGCTTGTGATTGGCAGTGGAGTGCAGACAGTTGAAGACACAGTCCGTTTTGATGCTGAATTCTTTTGATGATTATGCCAGTAGATGAACTTTTGCCCGATTATGAGGCCGATGTAATGGGCGGCGATGAATTTGAACTAGAAGAGGAGACTCTCTTCAGGGAGATACGTCTGACTGCCGATAAAGGGCAGTCGCCAATCCGTATTGACAAGTTCCTCATTGATCACGTTGCAAATACCTCAAGAAACAAGATACAGCAGGCTGCCGATGCCGGTTCCATTTCGGTAAACGGTAAGGTAGTCAAGAGCAATTACAAGGTAAAGCCGCTTGATGAGATTGTAATAACACTGAACACTCCGGCCTACGACAACAGCATTGTTCCCGAAGAGATTCCCCTTGATATCGTATATGAGGACGATGTGCTCATGGTAGTGAACAAGCCTGCAGGCCTGGTAGTGCATCCAGGATGCGGAAATACGCATGGTACACTTATCAATGCCGTTGCATGGCATCTCAAGGATAACCCCGATTTTGACCCTAATGACCCACAGGTGGGGCTTGTGCACCGTATTGACAAGAATACCTCCGGATTGCTTGTTGTTGCCAAGAGTGCTGCGGCAAAGGCGCACCTTGGAATGCAGTTCTTCAAGAAGACTACCAAGAGAACATACAATGCAGTAGTGTGGGGCAATGTAAAGGAAGACTCAGGTACTGTAACGGGTAACATCACCCGCAATCCGCGTAACAGATTACAGATGTGTGTGTCGGCTGATGACTCAATAGGCAAGCATGCCGTTACTCATTACCGTGTGCTCGAAAGGCTAAGTTATGTGTCATTGGTTGAGTGCAATCTTGAAACAGGCCGTACACACCAGATTAGGGTCCACATGAAACACATTGGACATATTCTTTTCAATGACGATGTGTATGGTGGCGATGAGATACTCAAGGGTACCAACTTCAGCAAGTACAGTCAGTTTGTGCGCAACTGTTTCAAACTATGTCCGCGTCAGGCACTGCATGCCAAGACATTGGGGTTCGTGCACCCTGTCACCGGCGAGATGATGTACTTTGAGTCGGAACTGCCCGAGGACTTTCTCTCTATGGTTGATGCATGGCGCAGATACTCAAGCGCAAGTGCCTGTTATATGAACGAATGATATTCTTTATTGTCGTATAAAACAACAAATACCTGCGAACAACTAGGTTCGGCAGGTATTTATTTTATCAGCAGTGCCTGAAGGGCTTCAGTTCCTCCGTTAAGGACATTTATGTCAGTATTGGTCCTGATTCCCGGTATGCGCCCGATGTCGGTGAACTGCCATATCTTCCAACCTCTTCTGGCTTCGGGGCTGTTTACATAGTAGTGGGCTATCCACAACTCATAGTCGTTGAAGAACGCATCGTCGAGATATTTCCTGTAAAATTTGCTGTACGAGTATATTATGGGCTTTACACCGTAGTGTTCTTCAATCCTGAGAATGAACTTCTTTATTTCGGCGTTGAATGCGACCTTGTCTTTTGGCTTTTCTTCAATGTCAATCATTGGAGGCAGGTCGCCGCTTTTCAGGTTTACATTCCTGATGAACATTTCGGCCTGTGCCTCTCCCGGTGACTTGTCGGTAAAGTAGTGGTATGCACCACACGTAAATCCATGTTTCTTGGCTTCGTTCCAGTTTCCGGCGAATCGCGGGTCCAGATGGTCGCGTCCCTCGGTCGCTTTCATATACACGAAACTGATTGGGGCGTCGTGGGAGTTGTTTCTTTTAAGAACCTCCCAGTTTATGTCTCCCTGGTGGCGCGATATGTCAATGCCAAAGACTTCATATCCTGTTGGGATACATGTCTGGTATGCCTTTACGCCGTCGCATACCTGGAAACGGAAAAAGGTCTTTTTGAGGAAAAGATGGTATGCAACGAACAGGAGCACTCCTGTAATGGCTGTCGCTATGAGGATATGTACCCAACGAGGCCAATCCTTCGTCTTTTTTGGAGAAGAGGATTTCCTGCGTGAAGTAGAACGGCGGGTGGAAGACTTCCGCCCGCCGTTCTTGTTTACATTCTTTTTTGCTTCTGCCATCAGATAGTTTTTGTTTACTTCTGCTGCTCAAGAGCAAGAGTCTTGGTAGTCTGGTCACAAACCTCTGTTGGGCCAAAGTACTGGATTGGGCCTGGGTAAACGTAGCATGTTTCCTTTGCCCACTGCTCTCTGTGTGCTGCGAACTCCTTGAATGGTGCACCGTTGAGGTCAACGAGAGCCTTCTGGATAACAGGCTTCATTTCGCCGTGACGGCGTTCCATGTTCATCATCATAGTGATGGGGATACCACCGGCAACCCACTCGGCAGCAGGAGCTGTAGTGTTGCGTACTGATGACATGTAACCTGTTTTGCCGGCAGCGATGAGTTGTGATGCGTTGTAACCGAGTGCGTAGCAGTAGTCAGCATCGTAGTTCGATGGAGCTGCGCAACGTCCCTCGTAACCGAAGAAGTGGTGCTGTGGGTTGAACTTGCCTACATACTTGCCCTCAGCCTTCCATGCTGCAAGCTTGCCTGCAACCATCTCTGACAACACTTTCTCGGTCTCGATGAGTGATACCTGAACATTGCCGTGTGGGTCGCGGTCCATTGTGAGCTGGCGTGCAACACCTGCAGGGAGGCTTGCGTAAACCTCAGCATTGTCCTTTGAGAGGTGGTTGATGATGTACTGACGCTGCTCCTCGGGTGCAACGGCTGCATACTCCTCGCCATTGTGTGCCAACAGGTCGTTGAGCTCGGCGATGAGGGCCTTCATTGCTGGAACGAACTCGATGAGACCCTCTGGGATGAGGACAGTACCGAAGTTGTTGCCTGCAGCAGCACGGTCAGCAACTGCCTGTGCAATAGATGTTACGATGTTGTCAAGTGAAAGAGCCTTCTGCTCAACCTCCTCAGAGATGATACAGTAGTTAGGCTGTGTCTGCAGTGCACACTCAAGTGCGATGTGTGATGCCGAACGGCCCATCAACTTGATAAAGTGCCAGTATTTCTGTGCAGAGTTACAGTCGCGCTGGATGTTACCGATAACCTCTGAATATACCTTACATGCTGTGTCGAAACCGAATGATGTCTCAATGTAAGCGTTCTTGAGGTCGCCGTCGATAGTCTTTGGACAGCCGATAACCTGTACGCCGGTGTTCTTTGCTGCATAGTACTCAGCAAGCACGCAAGCGTTGGTATTAGAGTCGTCACCACCGATGATTACAAGAGCCTTGATGTCAAGTTCCTTGATAATCTCAAGACCCTTGTCAAACTGCTCTGTCTTCTCGAGCTTTGTACGGCCTGAACCGATGATGTCGAAACCGCCTGTATTGCGGTAAGCATCCATAATTTCGGCTGTAATTTCCATGTACTTGTGGTCAACAAGACCGCCGGGACCCATGAGGAAACCGAAAAGACGGCTCTCTGGGTTGAGTCTCTTCACGCCGTCGAACAGACCTGCGATTACGTTGTGGCCACCAGGAGCCTGGCCGCCAGAAAGGATTACACCTACATTGATTGCAGGATACTCCTTAGCCTCGCCACCTTTCTCGAATGTTACGATTGGAAGTCCGTAGGTGTTAGGGAACATGGCCTTGATGGCCTCCTGGTCAGCAACTGACTCTGTTGCAGCACCCTCACACAATTTTACAGTCTCAGTAAGTGCCTGTGGCAACTTTGGCTGGTAAGCAGCCCTTGCTTGTTGTAATGCGCTAATTTTCATATCTGTTTTTTGAATAAGTAAATAATGTCCAAAAATGGTTTTATTGGCAAATTTCGCTTTTTTTTGCGAATTTAAAAAGTGCTTTGTGCTTTTTTATTGGCAATGGTATAAAATAATTTCTTTTTGTGTGTCTGCTATTGTCCGTTTCATAATTAAAGAGTATCTTTACAAAAGCAACATGGCGCATTGGTGCCTTGTTACTGTTTTTCTATTTTATTTCATTTAAAACAAAAGATTATGGCAAGCAGAAGAGATTTGAAGAAGGTCATTGCTTTTATTGCAGATGAACTTGCAACCGAGGCTTTCATCGTTTCATATGATTCAAAGGGCGAAACAGAAGCGTGGGTAGCTGTTTTCAACAAGATATTCAACCTTAGCAAGGAGTATGTAGCTCGCGTGAACCATGTTCAGCCGGGAATGCCTGCAAAGAAGTATTTCAATACTCTTTGTGATTCGTTCAATGCTGAGGCCAAGGCTATTCTTGACGAAATAAAGGAACTTGCATAATGTCGGTTATGCGTAAGTTGCTGGCAGCATTGGCTGCCAGCTTTCTTTGTGTAACGGTTTTGTCGGCGCAGGGTGTCGATAAAACCGTTGAACGTTCTATATCTGAGTATTTCAAGAATTTCAAATCTCCGAGGAGTGCACTCAAATATTCCGGTCTTGACAAGCGCCGCAACAGGATTGTCGTCAACAGCAAGGCCAGGAAGATAACCATATATTGCAATGAGGCCTTTGCCGGCCAGGCGTTCACTCCCGATGTGGTGGATGGTATATATCGCGACATACGCAAACTCCTTCCATCTAAATACCGCAAGTACAAGATTGAGGTTGTCTACGACAACAGGACGATAGACGAACGCATCCCTAATATATATAAGGAAAAGAAGATTGACCGTAGCAGGATGTGGGGCAATGTTGATTACAAAGGCGCCCCATGGGTGCAGAATGTGTCACGTCCTTATAAGTTGTCGGCAGGACTTTCCGGAAGGCATATTGCGCTGTGGCAGAGCCATGGGCGTGTCTATTCAGCCGACAAGGCAAGATGGCAGTGGCAGCGCCCGTCGCTGTTCTGTACAACCGAGGACTTGCTCACTCAGTCTTTTGTTGTCCCGCTGCTAATGCCCATGCTGGAGAATGCCGGTGCTTTGGTGTACACTCCACGTGAAAGGGATTGGCAACCCGACTGTGTCATTGTTGACAATGATTGCAACGATGGTGGTTCGGTCTATGCCGAGTCCGATGCCCGTAACTTCAAATGGCGAGAGTTCAATCAAGGGTATTCCAATGGGCTCAAGGTGTATCGGGATAAGGATAACCCATTTGCAACGGGTACATCGAGGTATGTGACATCCTCTCCCGACAAGAAGAACCGTGCCGAGGCGGAATGGTGCCCCGAGATACCCAAGGATGGTTATTATGCCGTGTATGTGTCTTATGCCTCTTTTGAAAACTCAGTGCCCGATGCTTTGTACAAGGTTGTTCATAGCGGTGGTACCACAGAATTCCGGGTCAACCAGACTATGGGCGGAGGTACATGGGTGTATCTTGGAACATTCCATTTCAAGAAGGATACAGGAATGGAGCAGAAAGTCATTCTCAGCAACGAAAGTTCCAATACCGGTATTGTAAGTGCCGATGCTGTACGTTTTGGCGGCGGTATGGGCTGTGTAGCACGTGGTCCCCAGGAACAGACAAGCGGCATGCCCCGTTATCTTGAGGCAGCACGTTATAATCTGCAGATAAGCGGTTTCCCCTATGAGGTCTATTCGGCATATTCCGGTGAGAATGACTATCGCGATGATATCCTCTGCCGCGGACATGCAGTAAACTACCTCTCGGGTGGTTCAGTGTATAATCCCGATACTGCAGGATTGCGCGTTCCTCTTGAACTCTCATTCGGTTTCCACTCCGATGCCGGTTTTAATGAGAACGACAGCCTGATAGGTTCTTTAGGCATTGCCACAACCCGTTTCAATGGCGACACACTTGAGAGTGGCCGTTCACGCATGATGTCGCGTGATGCCATATCGTTCCTGCTCAACAATGTCCAGGATGAAATTACTGCGCGTTACGGAGTGCGTTGGCCTGTGCGTGGAATACTTGACCGCAATTATGGCGAGACTCGTGTCCCGTATATCCCGTCGGTTATTTTTGAGGCTTTCTCGCATCAGAACTTTTCCGACATGGTATATGCCCACAACCCCGATTATAAGTTTACTCTTGCGCGTGCCGTGTATAAGTCGATACTCAAGCATCTGTGTTATGTGCATGGACAGGATTATGTGGTTCAACCGTTGCCTGTGAGTCATTTCTCAATGTCAATGTCGGATAAAGACGAGAGGGTGACATTGAAATGGCGTCCGGTGGCCGATCCTCTGGAGCCGACGGCTACACCTGAGAAATATGTGGTATATACGAGGATGGGTGACGGAGGCTTTGACAACGGAGTTGTGGTGGAACGCAACAGCGTTAGCCTGAAGGTCGAGAAGGGTGTAATCTACAGCTTCAAGGTAACTGCGCTTAATGATGGCGGTGAGAGTCTGCCGTCGGAAACTCTTTCACTCTATCTTGCAAAGAAAGAGAAAGGGCGTGTGCTTGTTGTGAATGGATTCCATCGCTTGAGTGGTCCATCAACTACATCTACGCCAAATCTGGCAGGTTTTGATATGGAGTGTGACCCGGGTGTGCCGTACATGTGTACTCCTGAGTACTGTGGCGTACAGCTCGATTATTCCCGTGCTGGTATCGGTTATGAGGACGGTCTCGGGCTCAGTGATGACAGGTTCGAGGGGATGCTTCATGCTGGCAATTCGTTTGACTATCCATATAAACATGGAAAGGCACTGGCGGCCAATGATGTCTCTTTTCTCTCTTGTGGTAGCGAGGCTGTCATGAGTGGAGTGGTGGATATGAATGACTTCAAGGTCGTAGACCTTATACTTGGCGCAGAGAAGCAGGGCGGTAAGGGCTCGTACCTTGGTTATAACAGACCTTACAAGACATTCCCTGCTGAATTGCAGGAGAAGATAAGGAGTTACTGCGATGCAGGTGGCTGTCTGTTTGTCAGTGGAGCATATCTGGCAAGTGATATGGTCAAGACCGCTGCCGACAGGCTCTTCATACGCGAGGTGCTGCGTTGTGATTTCGGTGGTTCGGTAACCGATATCTCCGAAACCGGTATCAGCGGAACCGGCGGCTCAATCTTCCGCATTCCGCGTGTCGTGAATGAGGATTGCTACGCAGTGGTGTCGCCGGATATTCTTGTGCCCATTGACAATGCATTCGTTTCCTTTATCTTTGACGGTAATAGGGCGAGTGCGGGTGTCGCTTATGCCGGTAAATATCGTGTACTATCTACCAGTTTCCCGTTTGAGGCTGTAGTGGGTGAACGTGCCCGCACTGAGCTTATGGGTGCGGTGATGCGTTTCCTGCTTAAATAAATCCGAGACTTTTTGTAATGAATGATAAAGGGATGCTGACCTCAAGGTCTGCATCCCTTATAAAATAAATATAGCCGAGTGAAAACCCGGCTATATTTATTTGCTTTTTAGGCAATTACTTCTTCTTTCCGTTGTATTCGTCAGAAACTGTCAACTTTGCGCGACCCTTTGCGCGACGTGCTGCCAATACGCGACGGCCGTTCTTTGTGGCCATTCTCTCACGGAAACCGTGCTTGTTCTTTCTCTTTCTGTTAGAGGGTTGGAATGTTCTTTTCATTGTCTTATATTTTTATATGTTTTTCTGTTCAAAAGTACTTTAGGTCATTCAGCTCGCAAAATTACTCTTTTTTTTTGGAATGGCAAAGAAAACGTCGGTTAATTTCTAGCTTTTTTACGATTAAAATCTCCAATTTCTTTTTCGGGTGCAGCAATGTAGCTCTTTTGTCGGAGTATGGTGCGGTTTGATGTCGGCTGCCGGATGTGATACGGCACTGTACAGATAAGAGAGAGGGCGACACCATGCCGCCCTCTGCTGTTCTGTAATACTGTCAGTTGAATCTGTTATCCGATTTCGGCAATAACCTCAACCTCAACAAGTACATTCTTTGGCAATGTCTTCACAGCAACGCATGAACGTGCAGGCTTGCTTGTGAAGTACTCTGCATACACTGCGTTGAACGCTGCAAAGTCGGCCATGTCGCTGAGGAAGCATGTTGTCTTTACTACATTGTCGAAAGATGTGCCGGCCTCGGCGAGTACAGCCGAAAGGTTCTTCATTACCTGTGTTGCCTGGTCAGTGATGCCTTCAGCCTCAACCTCACCAGTTGCAGGGTTGATGGGTATCTGGCCCGATGTGAACAACATGTTACCGCAGATGATGGCCTGTGAGTATGGGCCGATAGCCTCAGGGGCATTGCTTGTATAAACTTTCTTAAGCATGGTCAATTGTTTTTATTATGATTTATAAATTCTTAATCCCACATTTTAAAGCCGGCATCCTTAATCGCTTTCTTGATGCGTTCAATCTGTTCAAAGTTACGTGTTTCAAGATTGATGCGGATGAAGCATCCGTTGATGTCGGTGTTGGCATTGGTGCGTTCGTGGTGTACACCGATGATGTTTGCACCCTGCTCGGCAATGATGCTTGAAATCTGCACGAACTGACCCGGCTTGTCAAGAAGCTCTATCTTGAGAAGTACAGTACGGCCCGATGTGAGCAGTCCTCGCTTGATGACGCGGTCGAGGAAGTTCACGTCGATGTTGCCTCCTGAAACCACACATACCACCTTCTTGCCCTCAACGGGAACCTTGTCGAACATTGCCGCAGCTACAGCTACTGCACCTGCACCTTCGGTGATTAGTTTCTGGTTCTCAAGCAAAGAGAGTATAGCCGATGACACCTCGTCGTCTGTGACTGTTACAATGCCGTCAACATATTTGCTGCAGATGTCGAAAGTGTTTTCTCCCGGCTGCTTTACTGCGATACCGTCGGCAATAGTAGAGACAGAATCAAGACGTTCAATCTTCTTGTGCTCGACAGAGTTCTTCATACTTGGAGCACCGGCTGCCTGTACACCATAAACCTTGACATTAGGGTTGAGTGACTTGATGGCAAAGGCAACACCCGAGATGAGGCCACCACCGCCAATAGGTACAATGACAACATCCACGTCCTTCATCTGGTCAATGAGCTCAAGACCGATAGTTCCCTGTCCAGCAATCACGTCCTCGTCATCAAACGGGTGGATGAAGGTGTAGCCCATCTCGTCGCGCAACTCGATTGCGCGTTTGTAAGCATCATCGTATACACCGGGTACGAGGCAGATCTCAGCACCATATCCCTTAGTCGCCTCAACCTTGGAGATGGGGGCGCAGTCGGGCAGACAGATGATTGACTTGATGCCGTTCTTTGTAGCTGCAAGAGCAACACCCTGTGCATGGTTGCCGGCCGAGCATGCGATAACTCCCTTTGACTTCTCCTCGTCGGAGAGCTGAGAAATCTTGTAGTATGAACCGCGTACCTTGAACGAACCGGTCAACTGGAGGTTCTCCGGTTTAAGGAAAATTGTTCCTTTCTTGTTTACGTTGGGAGCAGGAACAAGCTCGGTGCGTCGAATGACATCCTTGAGCACATACGATGCATGGTAGATTTTGTCTAATGTCAACATGTTGATTGCTTTGTAATGTTTACTATAAGTCAATAGCGATGCAGAACTCTTGCTGCATTCGTGCAAATGTACAATAATTTATTAAAAATAACTCAAGAAACCGTTAAATTTCTTTTGAAAATATAACCCACATACAGTGATGCGCATACTGTGAAAATAAATCGTCAAATGCGGAAGAATATTTGTTAAAAAAAGAGAAAAATAATAAAAATGTATATCTTTGCAATATACATGTTTGCAATTCTGTTGCATACCATAATCCGATAGAATTTATAAACACAATATTTATTTACTATGAAACACATGCTGAGAAAGGCCGCTACGGCTTTTATGATTGTTTCCGGCAGCACACTCGTCTCTTGTAGCGTTGACAATGCGTATGACTTGTCAAAGGACATAGACATGACGGTAGCTGTGGGTGACGGAATCTCAATTCCACTCGGTTCAACCGATGCGATAATGTTGACAGAGATGATTGATCCGGCAGAGAGTGATGTCATCTCGGTTTCGGATGACGGTTTCTATGTCATTGAGAAACATGGTACTTTTGACGCTGTCGATTTTGACATTGAAAAGGTAGAGGACTTGCACATCGATGCTTATATTGATGAGCAGTGCTACAATATGGATCTCAAGGAACTTTATAACAGTTATGACGAAGCCATGGAGGCAATAAGGAATAACCCTCTGTTGCCCGAGGAACTCAAGCAGAAGTTCATTGATGAACTCAACGCACACAAGGTCGCCGTTTCGCTTGATGAACATATTGACAAGAATAATGTCGAGTTCGATTTCATCAGGGACGGTCTTCCAAAGGAGTTGAACAAACTCTACAGAGTGGAGTTTGACGAGCCTGTAAGAATGCATTTGCAGGTCGATGTCAAGTGTGAGACCGACAAGGCTCTGTTTGAGCTTCTTGACAGTCTTGAACTTTCAACAGTGGGTCTTGGTGAGGAGTTTTTCTATGTAAAGGCTCCCGAATACATTGAGTTTGTCGATAATGAAGCTGTCGATGGCAACAAACTCTATCTTAAAGGTGCTGTACATGCCAATGCAAACAGAGACCTTTTTACAATGTCTTGGGATTTTTATATCAATGCCCTTGACTTCAAGGATGGTTATGATATAGTAGACGGTTCCCTTTCACTTGTTGACAAACTGGAGATAAACGGTGCTGTCAAGTCGAATATAGTAATGGTTGAGGCCGGTGACATCGCCAGCGGATGCCGTACATTCGAAGATGTTGTTTTTGCACCTTCAATTACAATCGACAACTTTGACATCAAGACTGTAGAAGCTACAGTCAATGTTGACATTGATGATATTGAAGAGGATGTAGACCTCGACCTTGGCGATGACCTGGAATTCCTTTATGAAGAAGGTACAGTGCTCGATTTCGCAAATCCTCAACTTGTGGTCAATGTCAATAATGGAGCCGACGTGTCAGTCGTTTCCGATGTCGTTATGAGAGGATATGATGAGAACGGCAACGCCATTGAAGGTGCCGAGGCAACAGCTGTGTTCGAAATACATCCGTCCTCGTCCAACCGTTTCTTCATTACAAACAGGGGTGATGCAAAGGAGGGTTGTGTGTCTGTCGCTTCAGACTTGAGCTCACTCTTCAAGAAGCTGCCTCATACCATCGGTTTTGAGATGAGGTCGAAGAACCAGGTTGACGAACTGGTGCACATAGACCTTGGCAACAGTATGAGTGTATCGGGAGACTACGAGGTGAACATCCCTCTCGAGTTCAACGAGGTTGCGCTTACATATACTGAAACAATAGAGGACGTTCTGGGTGATGACCCGTCTGAGGTTACCGACTATGTGAAGAATGTGGAACTCGTGACTATGGATTTCGAAGTGCTCAACACCGTTCCGGCCGGTTTTGTACCCGTAGTTGTTGCCAAGGATTCAAATGGCAAGGTGCTTCATAACATCACAGTTTCTGTCGAGGGTAGCATCGCTGCCGGTAACGGCATGGACGGCAATGAGGTGGCAGCTCCTGTAAAGTCATCTTTCAAGGTGCTTTTCAGTGCGAAGAACAATGAATTGGCCAACCTCAATACAATCGATCTCAAGCTCAGCGGCAGGGGTTCAGGTGCACTCAACACAAACGAGTACATCAAGATTGAGAAGATGTCGGTGACAATAGCAAAACCTTTGGAGATAGACCTTAACTGATATCATTACCGACAGTTTTTGACAAACAATCAAAAAAGCATAATACTATGAAAAACATAATTCCAACAATGCAGAAGATAGTGCTTGTTGCCGCTTTGGTACTTGGCTTTACAACAGCCGGAGCCCAGGTGCTGCGCACAGGATATTTTACCGAAGGCAATGTGCTGCGCTACCGCCTGAACCCGGCTTTGCAGAGTACAAGAGGACATTTCTCTTTGCCGGTTCTTGGCAACTTCAATCTCGAGACACGAGGTAACGTGGGAATGGGCAATTTCCTCTTCAACTCCTCTTTGAACAGTGACAAACTTGTCACCTTCATGCACCCCACAGTGAGTGCCGATGAATTCCTCAGCGGCCTCGAGAGTGACAACCGCGTTGCAATGGACCTTGATATCACACTGCTCTCGGCAGCGTTCCATGCATGGGGAGGTTTCAACAGCATTGACCTTACAATGCGTTCAATGACAGGCGTGTCGTTGCCCAATGACATGTTGCGTTTCATGAAGGTTGCCGGCAATGGCCAGTACGATTTTGGCGGAGTAAACATGCACACCCGCAATTTTGCCGACCTTTCATTGGGACACTCGCGCAAGAT
This sequence comes from Bacteroidaceae bacterium, assembly GCA_045634085.1. GTDB lineage: Bacteria > Bacteroidota > Bacteroidia > Bacteroidales > Bacteroidaceae > HGM04593. Next base: position 6,896 of record JAZQZM010000094.1, on the reverse strand, counting down.
TACCGAGTCATTGACTTTGGGTGCGCGTCTCAAGTTCCTCTTTGGACTCGCTTATGCCGATGCTACCTTTGACGATATGAGCATCAAGGCCAATGCCGACCGCTGGGAGGTTATGGCTCGCGGCCATGTTGATGTCGCTTGCGGTGGTGCATTTGGAGAGTCCGACGAGACAAGCATCAATGGCAAGAAGATGATTGACGGATATAACGATGCCGCAGCCGGTCTTCACGGCTTTGGTATGGGGCTTGATTTCGGTGCTGTATATGAATTCAAGAAAGGTGCTCTTGAAGGCCTCACACTCTCGGCGTCGGTCAACGACTTGGGCTTCATCTCATGGAGCAAGTCGGCCTATGCAACAATGGACCCCGAGAATCCTTATGTCTTCGACGGTTTTGACAACATGGCAATCCATTCCGGAGGAGAGACACTTGACAACCAGTGGGAGGGACTCAGGGACGACCTTGAGGATTTCTTCACTCTCGAGGACCGTGGTACACGCAGTGTTACCGAGGGCATCGGCGCCAAATTGAACCTGGGTGCCGAGTATGAGATGCCTTTCTACCGTGATTTGAGTGTCGGCGTGCTTTATACCGGTTGTTTCGATGGCGTATATAAATATAATCAAGGAATGCTGGTTGTGAACTTTTCACCATTCAGCGTGCTCGACTTTGCAGTCAGCGGCAGAGTAGGTACATATGGCGCAGGTTTCGGCGCTATGGCAAACCTGCATTGCCCTGGTTTCACATTCTTTGTGGGTACCGACTGCTTCATGAACAAGGTGAGCAAACAGTACGTTCCGCTTGAGAACATGAATGCCAGTGTTTCGTTTGGCGTAAACATTGGACTCGGTAAGGCCAAGAACTGAATCAGTAAAAATCAATGACATATAAAAGGATGCCATGCAGCAGTATGGCATCCTTTTATATGTTTGCCTTGAAAATATTCAAGCAAACTTGATGTTGTTTTACTCGTTTGTTACTATCTTCGCGCGGAAAAATTCAACATTATGGATAAGGTATCGGAAAACCCTTTCAAAAACCGGACAAGCGACGATATGCCGCTTATTGCAGTTACAGCCCTGTTCGTTACACTATATCTGGTGTCGAATGTGATGGCAGTAAAGATAATCAGTATCTTCGGTTATTTCTATTTCGACGCGGGAACAATAACATTCCCCTTTGCCTATATGCTCGGCGATGTGCTTACCGAGATATGGGGCTATCGCACAGCGCGCAAGGTAATATGGATGACGTTCATCTGTAACGTGGTCATGGTCATCTGCACCCAGATAGGTGTGTGGTTGCCGTCGCCCGATTATCTCGATGTGACCGCCACGTCCTACAATACCATCTTCACCTATGTGCCGCGAATAGTAATAGGTTCCCTCATGGGATTCCTGTTGGGTGAGCTCTCCAACGCATGGCTCATGGAACGCATAAAGAAACTCACAAACGGACGTCGTCTTTGGGTACGTACCATAGGAAGTTCGGTAGTAGGTTACCTGTTCGACACCTTGCCGTTCGTTCTCATAGCCTTTGTCGGCACGCTTGAAGTGCGTGACCTGCTTCTTATGATAGCCCTGCAGTATTTCATGAAACTGGCGATAGAGGTGCTTTTCGGTACCCCGATGGCCTATGCCGTAATCGTATTCCTGAAGCGCAAGGTTATGCGCGACCGTTTCAATGGATAGGTATTCACTCATACACACCAGCATGCCCCGCGAGTTTGTACTGCTGCAGGGGCAGGGGTGTCGCTGGCGCAAGTGCACTTTCTGCGACTACCACGAGGATGTTAGTGCCGACCCTTATATTATAAATAAGGAAGTGCTTGAACAGGTCACCGGGCAATACGGTGTGCTCGATGTCATAAATTCCGGTTCAGCTATGGAACTTGATGAGGCTACGCTTGCTCTCCTTGAGAGGGTGGTGCGTGAGAAAGGAATCCATACACTGTGGTTCGAGGCGCATTATATGTACCGTAGTCGCCTCAAGGCCTTTGCCGCCCGCTTTGCTCCCGCAAAGGTGAAGTTCCGTTGCGGTGTGGAGAGCTTCGATGCTGCGCAAAGGATTCGCTGGAACAAAGGCATCCCGGCACATGTCACAGCACGTGATATTGCAGAGCATTTCAACGGTGTGTGCCTGCTGTGCTGTACCATGGACGATACCCGCGAACGCATACTTGTCGACATAGCTACGGCGCGCCGCCATTTCGAGTATTTCAGTGTAAACCTCTTCTGCAATAACGGTACTGCTGTCAAACGCAATGAACAACTTGCCCGCTGGTTTGTTGCCGAGATATATCCACTCATAAAGGACGAGCCCGGGATTGAGGTGCTCATTGAAAATACCGGCCTTGGAGTGGGGTAGTTACGCCGTTAAGTTAATTTATAACACTTTCTGCAGTGGCATGTACAATCTTTTATTATCTTTGAACTAAATCCGAAGTTATGCAAACCGCAAGATACAAGGCATTCCTTATTCCGCTGCTTGTGTTCCTCATGTGCAGCGGCACAGTATATTCGCAGGCAATCAGTCAGGCCCAGGCCTACAAGGCCGGTGAAAGCCTGCAGTACAATCTCTATTTCAATTGGAAATTCGTGTGGTTAAAGGCCGGAGACGCCAGGCTTGAAATCACCGATACCATATACAACGGTCAGAATGCCATGTGCATGAAACTCCTCAATTCGACAAACCGCAGGGCCGACAAGTTCTTCCGCATGAGGGATACCTTGATGACAGTGTTCAACGACCGCTACGAGCCACTCTATTACCGCAAGGCGTCGGTCGAGGGCAAGAAGTACCGCCTGAGCCAGGTGTGGTACAACTATCTCGACAGTGCCAATGTCGAGGTATCACAGAGTTTCCTCTATTGCGACGAACCGGTAAAGTGCGTTACCGATACGCTGCAGCGCCCGGTCTACGACATGATGAGCCTGCTTGCCTATGCGCGCACACTCGATTTCACATCCCTTGACAAGGGTACGAGGCTCACTTTCCCCGTTGCTACAGGCAAGCGCATAGAGAACCAGCACCTTGTCTACCGTGAAAGGAAACGTACGAAGTCCGACCACGACATGGCCTACAACTGTTACATCGTCTCCTTGATAACCGAAAACAACGGCAAGGAGAAAGAGATAGTCAATTTCCATGTGACCGAAGACAAGAACCACCTTCCAATCCTGCTCGACCTGGCACTCAATTTCGGTTCGGCCAAGGCAAAACTGCTGGACATGAGTGGCCTGCTGCACCGAATAACCTCTTTTGCCAAGTAAATTATGATTTCTATGATAACCCGCTGTTATCTTGAGATAACCAACGTGTGCAACCTCAGTTGCAGGTTCTGCCCCAAGACAAAAAGGGCGAACCGCACGCTTACACCTCAGGAGTTCGACGACCTTACCGACCGCCTGGCAGGCAAGGTGAAATACCTCTATTTTCATCTTATGGGCGAGCCTCTGCTGCACGCCCATCTGCCCGAGTTCGTTGTAATGGCGCGTGAGAAGGGCTTTGTCCCTGTGCTTACTACAAACGGCACTCTTCTCCCCCGTGCCCAAGCCGTAATTGAGGCGCTGCCTCACAAGGTGCAGATATCACTGCATGCGCCTGAGGGCAATGGAATGGAGAACCTTGAACAGTATATGGAGGGTGTAATGCAGTTTGCCAAGGAGGCTACCTCGCGCGGAATTGTCATTGTGCTGCGTCTGTGGAACAAGGGCGGGTATGACAGCATGAACGACCGCTTGCTCGAGATAATGGCCTCGCATATACCGCAACCATGGAGTGAACGCTACTTTGGCTGGTGCCTGGCCCCGAATCTCTATCTTGAGTTCGACGACATGTTCGAGTGGCCCGATAGCGGACGTGAGGAGTATGCTGCCGAGGAGGCTTTCTGCTATGCCTTGCGCAATCAGATTGGAGTACTTGCCGACGGTACCGTGGTGCCCTGTTGTCTTGACCACGATGGCGATATAGCGCTAGGCAATCTCTTTGAACAGTCGCTTGAGGAAATCCTCGCCTCGCCTCGCGCACGTGCAATATACGACGGTTTTACAAGGCACGAGGCTGTGGAACCGCTTTGCCGCCGTTGCGGTTACATGTCGGTAACCAAGAGGTTCAGGAAAAAGTCCTGACTCTCACGTTACAGCCATAAATGAATGAGTCCGGGTCAAAAATACTTTTGACCCGGACTCATTTGTTGAGGTTTGAATAAAAAGAGCTATTTTTAGGCTCGCGAAAGCTCCAAAACCGCAGTTTACTTAAGTAAATGAGGATTTTGGAGGCAAGCGTAACGACAAAAGAGCCTTTTTAGTCAACCTCATCTTCTTGTATAAGGGTTATATGGCGTTATTACATATTGCCCCAAATGTTATCCCAGTCACCGCGATGCTCGTCCGATAGGGCACTGTCACCGCCCATCTCCTCTTCTGTCTTGGAGAGTACCAGAAGAAAGCTGCCTGAAACATTAAGTTCAACAACTTCGCTTGCGGGTTTTATATATCGTTTCATAGTAGTGATATTTACTTGTTTGTTCCTCTTTTTTGAAATCTCTCGTCGCTCCGCTCAGGGTGACAAATATCGCGTAATTGTCATACTGAACGCAGTGAAGTATCTCTATCTTTTTACTTTATCCAAACCTTTTTGCCATCAATAATGTAGATGCCTGGCTCAGTAATCTCGCTCAGCTTGCGTCCCTGCAGGTCATATATTGTATGCTCAAGGTCTTCGCGTTCAACCTCTTCAATGTCGGTTGTTTCACCGAATACAAACTGCAGTGCCGAAGCCTTGCCTGTTGCTTCAATGAAGTAAGCCTTGTTTGCATTGATTTTTCTGTCGGTGCTGCTGCTTAACTTGTAGAGCATTATGTGAGTACCCTCTCCCTTGTATGAAAGGATATAGGCGTTTGTAGTACCTGGGATCTCCTTTGCTTCAAGAGTTCCTGCAAAGCCTGTTTCGTGAACGGCTGCAGCAGGCGCAGGAGCAAAGCCAAACTTACCTGCTTTTTCAGCCTCAACGAGAACAGGAGTTTTTGCCGGCAATACATTGTTTGTCAGCTCAAGTGCTTTCATATAAACCTGCTCGCCCTCGGTGTGGTCAACTCCATACACTTTAACACCTTCGGGTACTGTTGTTGCAAATGGCAGGTTTACAGTACCCAACTTTGCGTTAGAACCATCGGCTACGCTCACTTGGAATGCGAATGGAACTTCCTCAAACACCATGTCTGTGCAGTTGCCGTTTTCGTTTTCCTTTCTGATGTTTGTACCTGTATTAAAGTTTAGGTCATTGCTGGTGGATGTTCCGTATGCGTTGTAGCTTCTCTTGTTATCGCCGCTTACTGCATACAATGTAAATGTTCCGTCTTTAGAACCGTCAGCAGTCTTTAGTGTTGCGTATGAATGGCTCAAATCACCATCGTAATTCCAACCGTAATCACCTACTGCACTGATAAGGTTTAATGAACCGTTGAAGTCGCTTTGTGCAATGAATATAGATTTGGTCGTCTCGTCCTTTGTGGTGCTCCATTTGAGGTTTTGTCCATCACGGTAGATGTAGCGCAATGTTCCGTCACTCATCTTGCCGGCAATGCGGTAGGCTTTACCGTCTTCAAGAGCGGTAAATTGCCTAAAGAAAGCCTTGTAGGTAACAGTCGTGTTGGGATTTGCTTTCAATGTCAAAGTATATACAGCACTTGTGCTCACTGTGGTACCTTCGTCACTGCTGCCATCTATCAATGCCCAGTGGTCAAATACATAACCGCTATTTGCATTTGCTGTAATGGTTACGGTGTTGCCAGTTGCCATTTCAAACCTTGTCACACCTTCGCTGCCAATGTACGCTGTACCGTTATCGCCTGCCACTACTGCAATGTATGCCTTGTAGTTGAAGTTTGCGACAAAATAGTAGCTGTCTTCCTCGGCAACAAATGAGTAATCAGCATCCTGACTCAGTTTTGTATCATCCAATGTCCAGTATGCAAATATTGCATCAGCGCTATAAGATACAGCGTGTATGTCAACTGTTGTTCCGTAATCAAAAACCTTGTGCGTGAGTGTGGCTTCGTCGCCAATGTATGCAAATGCATATCCGTTCTTTATCAATTCAATTCTGACATCTACCTGCTTTATGAATTTGGCATTGTAGGTTGTATTTGCCGTGATAGTTGTCGAGTAGCTTGCATCAGTGCTTACACACTCGTCGTTCTCATTGTACCAACCTGCAAAGCGGTAGTTTGTACCGGCAGTAGTAGCGGTGAATGTCGCATTAGCATCCTTATTTACAACCAGTGATTCATTACTCTCTGTTGTACCTACAGCAACCTTTACGGTACCACCATTCTCGCCTCCAATTGTTGTTGCAGTTACAGTGACTATGCAATTTACAATTTGTCTGAAGTTTGCAACATACTCGCCATTAGCTGTTGCCACGAATGTATAGTTTGTATTGTTGCTGACAACCTCACCGCCCTTTGTCCAGTTTACAAATTCATAACCGGCATTTGCCACGGCTGTGAGCGTTACCTCGCTGCCATGCTCAACAGTTGCTGCACTTGCGCTTGCGCTACCGCCTTCACCTGCTGTTACATTGATGTTGTATATGTTGATTGCAAAGTTCGCGGTGATGTCTGTTATCTCGCCCTTTACTCCGCTTATGGTTACAGCGTGCTCAGCGTTGCTGCTCAACACATCATCGCCCTTTGTCCAGTTTACAAAGTGATAACCCTCGGCAGGTACGGCGGCAATTGGGAGCTTGTAATCTGCCGGTGCACGTTTGGTTGTTACACCCTCCTCGCCGTTGATAGCAGTGAAACCGCCAATCTCGGGGTTGATGGTAATGTTGAGTGTTGGCCAAAGAGAATCGGCTCTAGCTATAGTTATTCCGTACTGACGGAATGTGTTC
>JAZQZM010000093.1:0-8239 GCA_045634085.1 Bacteroidaceae bacterium | reverse complement strand
CTTGCGAATTCTAACTTTTCCAGTGATTCGGGGTCTATGATAAGAATAGGGATGTCCTGCAACTGATGGCTAGCGTTAAGTGTACGGAAAAGTTCAGCAACTTTTAGCGGACCATCAAATATAACCTTATCAGATAGCCTTAGGATTTGGCGGATTAAGATGCCCCCAAAATATGAATCGCTAGAAAGCTTATATCTACAAGAATAAGTTTTAAAGCCCTTCTTTACCATAGGCTCATTGTTCACTTCGACTTTACTTTCAAAGTTCAAGTCTATTCCTCCAAAATCGTTTATATACCAGCATAAGGCTTCGGAATTCCTGGGATGAGTCATGATATCTTGATGGTTCTGATTGAAATAATAGAACTCAAAATCAAGTATACGATATTTCTCGTCCTTTGTTTTTATGACACAATAGTTTTTAAGATAATTGGCAATAGATTTAAATCTGTCTTTTATCTCCTCCTCAGTGGCATTTGCCGAAATGCTCAAGAGTGTTCTTAATTCATCAATATTCCTATTCATACAAACTGTTTATTACTTACTTTCCGATGCAGAAATTGGCGAAGATATTACCTAAAACTTCATCGCTTGTCAATTCGCCAACTATTTCGGAGAGGTTTCGGATGGCGGCACGCAGGGGTTCGCTTACCAGGTCGCCACTGATGCCGGCGGCGAGGCCTTGCTTTACCTCGCGGATATTTTCGAGGGCACGTACAAGGGCTTCGTAGTGACGGACGTTGGTAACGACCACATCACCGGTAGAGATTGAGGGGAGTGCCGCACTGCGTACAAGGAACTCCTCGAGCCTGTCGGTATTGGTTCCCTGGCGGGCTGATATTGCCCACATGTCATGGCAATCCCACTCTACGGCCTTGCCATATCTCTCAACCATTACCTTGCACCACTCCATTATTCTTGAAATGGTTATTGGGTCCACAACATCGCACTTGTTTACAAGGACTGCGAGCTTTTTATCTTCACACACTGGCAAAAGCCTCATTGCTGCCTCTTCTATCTGCTCATAGTCGGCTGTAGGGTCAACGAGCCACAGGGCTATAGAGGATTTCCTCAACTGTTCAAGAGTGCGTTCAATGCCAATACGTTCTATAACATCGTCGGTATCGCGCACGCCTGCAGTATCTACAAAACGGAATGTCACACCACTCAGTGTCATTACACCCTCAACGGTATCGCGTGTTGTTCCGCATATATCACTTACAATTGCTCGTTCTTCGTGCAATAACGCATTGAGTAGTGTACTTTTACCTGTATTTGTTTCACCTACTATAGCAACCGGAACACCATTCTTTACTGCATTGCCCACGCTGAAAGAACCTGCAAGTTTAGACATTACGGTGTCAACCTCGTCACACAACTGCATAAGCTCACCACGGTCGGCAAACTCGACATCCTCCTCACTGAAATCAAGTTCCAGTTCAAGGAGTGAAGTAAGTTTAAGTAATTTATTGCGGAGAGCACCTAACTCATTACTAAAGCCTCCTTTAAGCTGATTCATCGCAAGCCTGTGCGATGCTCTTGAGGTAGAGGCGATGAGGTCGGCAACAGCCTCGGCACGGCTAAGATCCATCTTTCCGTTAAGGAAAGCGCGCATGGTAAATTCACCTGGTTCGGCCTGACGTGCACCAAGGTCGAGCAGGCTTATCATTATCTGCTGCGTGATATAAGGAGAGGCATGACAGCTTATCTCTACGGTATCTTCGCCCGTATAACTGTGCGGTGCGCGCATAATGGTGAGCAGCGCTTCGTCGAGTACATCGGTACCATTGGTGCAGATATCTCCAAAGACAGCGCTGTGGGTCCTGCGTTCGGCCAACTGCAGACCTCTTTTGGGAACAAATATCCTTGACACGATATCAAGCGCATTCTCTCCCGATATCCTTATAACATTCAATGCACCGCCTTGTGCGGTAGCAAGCGCGCAAATTGTATCACTCATTGGTTTAATGTTTGGTTGTTTTGTAATTTTATCCCCTCCACCCTACGGGCACCTCCCCTTTTAAAGTTGAGGAGTTTCTTTTTTGTAATAATGCCACAAACCGCATCTTTTGCTGCACCACTCCTGGAGTGGAACTGTTACGCCGTGACTGAGGGGAGGATTATTTCAATACAAGGGCAGACACAGCGGTCTGCCCCTACAAGTTTACCTCATTTACTTGGGAATATCTAAAAAGATGCCCTGGCAAGAAAGTGCACTGGGGTTGAATAAAAAGAGCTATTTTTAGGCTTGAGAAGGCTCCAAACACCGGTGTTTACTTGAAGTAAAAGAGGATTTTGGAGACAAACGTAACAACAAAAGAGCCTTTTTAGTCAAGTCCAAAGTTTTAGATGCGTTCGAGAACCGTCTCTATCAGTTCACTCATCTTGGCATTGTAGTCCACATTAGCCTCCTTGGCTCTGCGGTTGGCGATTACAAGGCACACAGTCACAGCCTGATGTCCCATGAGTGCCGCCAGGCCGGCAAGTGCCGAGCTCTCCATCTCGAAGTTTGTAACCTGCTGCCCCTGATAGAGGAACGACTCGATTTTCTCGTTCTGATGAGGGTCGGCAAGAGGCACGCGCAAACGGCGTCCCTGAGGCCCAAAAAAGCCTCCACAGGCAATTGTTACGCCACGCACCATATCATCCTTAGCAATGCGGTCGGTCAACTCCTCATCGGCCGCAATCACGTACGGTGCAGGCTGGCACATGTTTCCACTCCACCCCAGATGGTTGAGCAGTGCACGTTCCATCGGCAGGTCACACACCTCGTTGCGCCCGGCATAGAAGTTGAGGAGGCCGTCGAAACCCACCGACTTGGCCGAACAGATGAATGTTCCCACCGGAGTATGGGGCTGAAGACCACCACAGGTACCAATGCGCACCATCTGCAGCTTGCGCAACTCGTTCTTCTCGTAGCGGGTCGCAAAATCGATGTTCGCAAGAGCATCAAGTTCATTTACCACAATATCAACATTGTCGCAACCGATACCGGTTGAAACGACAGTTATGCGTTTGCCTTTATATGTACCGGTAATGGTACGGAACTCGCGGTGCTGTATGTCGCACTCCTGCTCACTGAAGTAGGATGCCACAAGGGGCACACGTCCCGGGTCACCGACAAGAATTACTTTATCGGCCAACTGTTCCGGTTTTACTCCCAAATGATAGACTGCACCATTTGGCTCAATGAGCAGTTCCGAAGGGGCGAAATAACGTTTCATGACAAAATAGTTTTTAGGTCCTTACTTATACAACACATCACTCCTTGGCAATGTTGTCGCGCATAGCAGTATCGGCCTGGATATTCTTCATGCGGTAGTAATCCATGATACCCAAGTTGCCGCTGCGGAAAGCCTCGGCCATAGCCTTTGGCACCTCAGCCTCGGCCTCAATCACGTGAGCACGGGCCTCCTGAGCACGGGCCTTATTCTCCTGTTCAAGAGCAACAGCCATTGCACGACGTTCCTCAGCCTTAGCCTGAGCAATATTCTTGTCAGCATTGGCCTGGTCAATCTGCAATGCAGCACCGATATTCTTACCTATATCAATATCAGCAATGTCAATAGAGAGAATCTCAAAGGCCGTACCTGCATCAAGACCCTTGCTGAGCACCAACTTAGAGATTGAATCGGGGTTCTCGAGCACAGCCTTATGACTCTCGGCCGAACCGATAGAGGATACAATACCCTCGCCCACACGTGCAAGAACCGTATCCTCGCCGGCACCACCGACAAGACGCTTGATGTTGGCACGCACTGTAACACGCGCAATGGCAATGAGCTGGATACCGTCCTTTGCCACAGCTGTAACGTGCGGTGTATCAATAACCTTTGGGTTTACCGACATCTGCACAGCCTCAAACACATCGCGACCGGCAAGGTCAATGGCTGTAGCCATCTGGAATGTAAGTTCTATATTCGCCTTAGATGCCGAAACAAGCGCATGCACCACCCTCTCGACGTTACCGCCCGCAAGATAATGCGCCTCAAGACTGTCGCGAGTAATATCCTCCAGACCCGCCTTATGAGCCTCAATCATCGCCTGAACGATGACACCGGGAGGTACATTACGGATGCGCATAAGAAAGAGCTGCAACAAAGAAATCCTAACTCCCGACACCTTGGCCGACAGCCAAAGCACAAACGGGACATAATGGAAAAAGAGCACCAACAGGATAATGGCTCCAAAAGATACTCCTGCAATCAAATAGATGTTGTCCGGATTCATAATTACACAGTATTATTCAGTTATACAATTATTTACTACCTACTCGTTCAACAAACACAGCATCGCCGGTAATGCGAACGATCTCAATTTTCTCGTTCTCGTTTATCAGCCCCATCTCGGACTTCACTTCAAGAACCTCGCCACCAAAATAAGCCTCACCCACAAGTGCCAGACGCGTCTTGGCTACACCCCTGTCACCCACTTTGAGTTTCTTGACCTCACCATCCTTCACCGAGGAGTCAATCTTCTTCTTAAGCGCAAGACGATCAAGAGAGTTGCCATACAACGCCCACAAAAAGAGTAATACACAAACGATAACCGAAGCCAACACCGCTATCCAGCCGGCAACGTACCCCAGTGTAAAGAACGAATAGAAGATTGATGTCACCATCAGCAGCACTCCCAACACACCGGCAAACCCAAAGCCGGGAATCAATGCCACCTCCACTACCAACAACAGCACGGCAAGCAGCATAAGAACAACAGTTATTGTAACATCCATGGTCATTTATATATCTTTTCCTGTTCAATCCCTCTAATCTCAACCTCCATCCTGCCAAGTGCAGCCTCCTCGGCCTCTACAGCAGCCTCAAGTTTCAGTATCGAGGCACTCATCTTTGACCTTGCAGCAGCATTTGAAGACGAATACTTGTCACGCATCTGTTCAAGCGAGGCCGCGTCGGCAGCAAGCTTGCCTGTACGTTCCTGCCAGTCTACAAATAGTTTGCGGGCCTCGGCACTCTTGAAGTCGGACAATTGGGTATAGTCACGCGTATCGTCAACGACAAACACAAAATCGGCCTTGTCTGTATTGTCGGCATCGGCATACAGCAACATGGTCAACTGCAGGCGCGCCTTGCGCAGCAGTTCTTCATTGCAATGTGTATCTTCTATAGATGAGAGCTTGGCATATGGAAGCATGCCATCGAAACCCAGTGCATCGGCATCATACTTATCCTTGCCACTGTTAGGCACAAAAACATACACACATACAAGCCCGCTTGGCTGATTGCGGTCGCTTACAAACCATCCAAGGTTAGAAACCTCATCAATGACAAGCATGTAATCGTTTGCTGTAGAATTGAATGGCATTCCGATATTGTCGGGACGCAGGAAACGTCCGCTTTCGGTATCCATGCGTGTCATAAATATGTCATACCCGCCAATGGAACCTTCACCGTCACTCGCAAAATAGAGAGTCACACCATCGCTGCACAGGAACGGATAATCGTCATTGCCATATGTGTCAAAACCCTCAAGCATTGCCGGAGTACCCCACTCGTCGGCAACCTTGGAGTTACGGTAGAGTTTCATGAAAGAATCGTCGTACTCGCCATAATCGGAGAAGAAGATGTCCATCCCGCGTTCAGTCTCATTCACATGTCCTGGCAACGAGCTGTCTTCAAAATATACGGCACAACTGGTCACGGTACCCACATCGCTGCTGAGCCTGTAGGCCGACAGAAAATCATCCTTTGCAACCACAAAACTGTCCACAACGCATATGCGGGATGTATTCATCACCATGCGGTTCAGATTCCCGGTGAGAGCCGCCTTGCGCGAGAACACCAGGCGCAAAGAGTCGTCCTTTGTATTTTCAAGAAACTCCTCGTAATACTCCAAGGCACGCGGATACTCCTCCTTTGCAAAACAGTAGTCACCAAGGTAATGACCGGCATTCACAATTTTGCGCGAAAGGGCAAACTCGAGCATCTCACACACCTCGACTGTATCACCGGTCTCCATGCAGCACGCCGCATACCAATAGTTGTATTCACTATTCTTTGGAGATGCCTTGAGAAGTTTCTGAGCCATGGGTTTAGCCTTGACAAAATCACCGGCATCAAATGTCTTCTTGAGAGCATTCCTCGTCTGCCCCACCGCAAAGGATGAGAGCAAGGCAATCAATATCGTATAGAGAAATCTATTCATTTTTTTCAAAATCACAGGGCTATTACCGCAAATATACGAATATTTTAAAAATAGCATAGCGAAAAGCATTATTTTTATATTATTTAGCGCTACATGCAACCCCAAAGACAGAATTAACCGGCAAAAAACAAAAAAAATGGGCTCTCCACACACGCGCGTAAGAGCTATTTTCATTAACTTTGCGCCGCAAAAACGAAAACAGGCAAAACAGAAGTAGTCACATGGCAAAATTCACTGAGCAGCAGAGATTGTACAAGCGCATAAACAAGCAGTTCGGACGCGCCACACTCGGGTACTCGATGTTCGAGGACGGCGACCGCATACTGGTGGCACTTTCAGGCGGCAAGGATTCGCTAACGCTGTTGCAGCTCATGGCCGAGCGCAGCCGCATATTCAAACCACGCATAAGCGTAGTGGCCGCACACGTCACCATGGTAAACATTCCTTACAAAGCCAACATAGAGTACCTGAAAGATTTCTGCACCTCGCTTGGAGTTGAACTACACATCCTCGAAAGCGGTTTCGACGCCAGTACCGACACACGCAAATCGCCCTGCTTCCTTTGCTCATGGAACAGACGCAAGGCACTGTTCACACTAGCACAGGAGATTGGCTGCAACAAGATTGCCCTGGGACACAACATGGACGATTTCATTGAGACAATGCTCATGAACATCACATTCCAAGGTGCATTCAGTGCAATGGCGCCGGTAATGAAAATGGAAAAATTCCCCATCACCGTGATACGCCCGCTGTGCCTTGTAAACGAGAACGACGTAGAGGCATATGCAAAGGAGTGCTCTTTCCCGCCACAGAAAAAGAACTGCCCCTACGAGAACGACTCCAACCGCAAGGCAATGAAGGAGATGCTTACACACCTCGAGACGCTGAACCCCGAAGCACGCTACAACCTCTGGGGAGCAATGAGCAATGTACAGACCGAGCTTCTACCGCCCAAATTAGATAAAAAAAACAGTAAAAACATACAACAATGACAGTAAAAATCATCCTTACACTACTCCTGCTTATCATCTCCAACTGCTTCATGACATTTGCATGGTACGGCAACCTTAAACTGCAAGACATGAACATCATCTCAAGCAAAACACCCGTAGTATTCATCATCCTCATAAGCTGGTGCGTAGCACTGCTTGAGTACTCGTTCCTCATCCCAGCCAACCGCATCGGTTCCGACATCAACGGAGGTCCCTTTTCACTTGTACAGCTCAAAGTCATACAGGAAGTGATATCGTGCGTCGTATTCGGCGTAATATTCACCTTTGCCTTCAAAGGCGAGTCACTCCAATGGAACCATTTTGCAGCCGTTGTATTCCTGGCACTTGCAGTATATTTTGTGTTCATGAAGTAACACACCCAGACAAGCCACAGCCAAATTCCTTACACACTCAACAAGAAGAAACAAAAAGACGAATAAAGAGAATTAACCGCGCCGGGCGTATCACTACGCCCGGCGCGAAACACATTTAAAACACTATTTATTTACTAAACAATTACTATGAATTCACTTTCGTCTTTATATTTTTCTTTAAATCAAGTTTTCTCAGTTGTTGTAATGTTGGAAATATCCGTCTTTATCATTTGAAGTAGCGGTTAAAGAGCCCCTCAAATCCCTTGCCGTGACGTGCCTCGTCCTTCGCCATCTCATGTACTGTATCGTGGATTGCATCGAGGTCAAGCTCCTTAGCACGCTTTGCAATGCGATACTTGTCACTGTTAGCCTCAGCCTCGGCGTTCATACGCTTCTCAAGGTTTGTCTTTGTATCCCATACGCAGTCACCAAGGAGTTCCGCAAACTTGGCTGCATGCTCTGCCTCCTCCCATGCATAGCGCTTGAAAGCCTCTGCAATCTCGGGATAGCCCTCGCGGTCGGCCTGGCGGCTCATTGCAAGATACATACCAACCTCTGTGCACTCACCGATGAAGTGGTTGTTGAGGTCCTTTATCATCTCGGAATCGCAACCCTTGGCTACACCAATCACGTGCTCCTGAACGAACTGGATTGGTCCCTCCTGCAACTCGTTGAATTTCTCGGCAGGAACCTTACACATTGGACAACG
>JAZQZM010000092.1:0-10465 GCA_045634085.1 Bacteroidaceae bacterium | reverse complement strand
TTCAACACATTGTGGGCAAAGATGGATTCGAACCACCGAAGTCGAAAGACAGCAGATTTACAGTCTGCCCCATTTGGCCACTCTGGAATTTGCCCTATTGCCTGTCACTATTTCAGAAAACGCATTTGCGACAACTTTACCACCACAACACCCAATCAACGCTGGAGCCTCTTGTCGGATTCGAACCAACGACCCCGAGATTACAAATCACGTGCTCTGGCCAACTGAGCTAAAGAGGCAACGTCAATTTGTGCGCCGTTACTGTCGTAAAGCGAGTGCAAAGGTAGGGCTTTTTTTTTAACCACAAAACATTTTGCACTTTTTTTTTGAAAAAACCGCATTTTTTCTTCGTTTTTGTCCCAAAAGCACTCCCAGGAGAGCAAAAATACACAAAAAAAAGGCGAGATTGGCAAGATTGCTCCAAACGTCATAGACTGAGACTTCGTTACAACTACACCCAACCAGAAGAGAACGACTGACGTTACTGAGCCAAGATAAAGGACAGAAAGATTATCTTTCTCCTATCCTGGATATGTTCAACGGCGAAATTATATCTTATACAACCTCATACCATCCAGACTTAAAGATGACATTGAAAGACAGAATATAATACAGAGTATATCTCATAAAGGCAGTTCGCAAAGAAACTGGTTAAGTATATACACTACCACAATAGTGATAGAATCAAACTGGGGCTAAATGGGAAAAGCCCGGTACAATACCGAGCTTTATTCCAATCTAAGAGCCCCTCTTAATAATGTTAAACCGTCCAACTTTTGAGGGTCACATCAAATGGAGACCCTCTTATTATTGAGGTTCGAATAAAAAGAGCTATTTTAGGCTTGCGAAGGCTCCAAATACCGCAATCGACACTGCACGCGAGAGCAAAGAATGCTTGCTTTCTATGCTGAGCAGCGAGGAGGGAAAGCCAATTTAACGGGTTAATTTACTAGCGTAAATGAGCATTTGAGGGCGGCACAACAACAAAAGAACCTTTTTTTTGAGAGCCTTACTTATTACGAGTCTTCTCTATTTGAACCTTGATTGCGTCAATGGCGCCAAGCAACGCATCTTCAAATGTGTCACTTACCTTGGCCGCGAAGAGTTCGCCGTTGCCGGTTGACAAGCGGAGAGCCACTTCCTTGTTCATTGCCGTCTCCGGCTTGATGAGCTTCATGTTCACGTCAAGCGCCGTCGCACCCTCGCAAAGTTTCTCGAGCTTCGCAACCTTTTTCTCTACAAATTCCAACAACTGCTGAGTTGCATCGAAATGAACTGATTGAATCCTTGTCTCCATAATAAATCCTCCTATTATTTAATTATTACCGGCTCTTGGATGAGCCTTATCATACGAACGCCTTAAATCTTCAAAGGTTAGATGGGTGTATATTTCCGTCGTAGCAAGCCTTTCGTGTCCCAAAAGTTCCTTCACAGCACCAATCTCAGCCTCATTGTTAAGCATTGCTGTTGCAAAAGAGTGGCGCAAGACATGCGGGCTTTTCTTCTTAACAGACGTGACGCGAGAAAGTTGGCTACGCACCATTCGATAAACACGGGAATTACTTATGCGGCAACCCAGCGAAGACAGGAACAATGCCCCACCGACCTCATGCGCAAATAGAGCACGGGCATTGAGATAGACCTGCAGTTCGCCACGCAACTCTGCAGCAAACGGAACAACACGTTCCTTATCACGCTTGCCCTTAACCTTTATCACCGACGCGCCCATATCAACATCTGCAACATCAAGCCCCACAAGTTCGGACAGACGAAGCCCGGCTTCATAAAACAGAATCATTATCATCCTATCCCGACATCCGACATACCCCTCGCCAAAATCAAGTTCATCAATAAGCTCGTTCATCTCGCTTTCCTTGACGAATACCGGAAGTCTTTTCCTGCGTTTAGGGCCTTGAAGCGAAACCGCCGGGTTACCGATTTCAGGATTCTGACTTTGAAGAAACTGATAGAATGTACGCAAAGAACTGAGCCTGCGACATACAGACGAGGGAGCTACCCCCGATTCCATAAGCGACGCCACCCAAGAACGCACCACATCCGTGTCGGCACTAAAAAAATCAATAGACCCATCAATGCCGGCCATGTATTCCCGAAAAGAACGAAGATCGGCGGCATACGCCCTTAACGTATGCTGCGAGCAGTTCCTCTCAGCCCTTAGATGCCCGATGAATGAGTCTATAAACATATTCGTTGCCGAAAGATATCTTTCGGCAACGAATATAAATCACATTAATTGAAAAAACAAGAAAATATCCGTTTTTTATTCCTCGTTTTCACGAAGTTTCTGTACGTATACAGCATGCTCCATCTTAAGTCTCTTGAGAACTGATGGCTTGTCAAACTGCTGACGAGCACGCAACTCCTTAATTACACCGGTCTTTTCAAATTTTCTCTTGAATTTCTTGAGAGCTCTCTCAATGTTCTCGCCCTCTTTAACAGGTACTACAATCATTTCCTATTTAATTATTTAGTTTATATTATTTTTCACTTTAGACAAAACGCAGCGCAAAAGTAGACACATTTTCTCAAATGGCAAAACTTTTGAACTCTTTTTTGCAGAAAAGGGGTAAAGTTTATGATTTAGCACAAAAAAAAGAATGGCGGCCACCGCCGCCATTCCATACATAATAACCTTATATTATATATTAGAGGTTAGGATTGATGCCGCTCCACTCCTCAATCGCAGGAACGATGTTCAGAGTAACGAGTTCGTCACGCATCTTGCAAAGGTGCTCGTAACTTGCGTCGAGCTTTGCAATCTCCTCAGGAGTACCTACAGGCATCTTGTATGAGCAACCGTTAGCGTCGAGAACTGTATCCATTGCCATCATGATGTGGTTGTACTTCTCGTTAGAGACATAAGTACCTGCAGGATAACGGAATGTCTCGCCACCCATAACCGAACGAATCATCTCAACCGAAAGGTAAGAAGGGCTCTGGAATGATGAACGGCCACGAAGTTTGATAATCGCAGCACCACCCTGTGTAACATCCTTCTTCATCTGCTCCCACTCTGCCTCGGGGAACTCCTCTGTACCGATGATATCTGTCAATGGCTTACCAGCAACCTTTACTGCGCTGCCGAATACAGCCATCTGCTCACCATGACCACCATATGTAGCGCAACCGGTAACCTCACTCATCATTACACCGAACTTTTTTGCAAGAGCGTTCTGAAGACGTGTAGAGTCAAGACCAGCAAGTGTTGTAACCTGGCCTGGTTTCAGACCTGAATAGAGGAGTGTTACAAGACCAGTCAAATCGGCTGGGTTGAAGATGATGACTACGTGCTTTACATCAGGGCAGTATGTCTTGATGTTCTTACCGAGCTCCTCGGCAATCTTGCAGTTACCAGCAAGAAGATCCTCACGTGTCATGCCCTCCTTACGTGGAGCACCACCTGAAGAGATGATATATTTAGCATCTTTAAATGCCTCGGCAACGTCTGTTGTTGCAGTGATATTCACATTGTCAAAGCCACTCTGACGCATCTCCTCAGCAACGCCCTCTGGAGAGAACACATCGTAGAGGCAGAGATTTGATGTCAGACCCATCATGAGAGCCGACTGTGCCATGTTAGAACCGATCATACCGGCAGCGCCGACAATAACCAATTTTTCGTCTGTTAGAAATTTCATAACTTTTAAATTTAAAGGTTTGTATTAAGTTATCCCTATATATTGTCTTACTATATAATCAAAGTCCGAGTGACTTGAAGATTCTTGCCGATGCTCCGGCATTGTCTATAACATAACTGCCGGCAGCCTTACCAGCGGTTTCAAGTTCATTGGGATTTGCCGCAAAACTGTCCATCTTCTCGGCAAGCGCAATTGTGCTGGCAATTTCAATTCCACCACCACAAGCCTTGAGCATCTGCGCCTCCTGGAATTTCTTATTGTTGGGCCCAAAGAACACAGGAATGCCATAGACTGCAGCTTCAAGAACATTATGTATGCCCACTCCGAAACCACCGCCCACATAAGCAACATCGCCATAACGATATATCGAAGAGAGCAGACCATAGCAGTCAATTATGAGACAATCGGCCTCACGCACCTCCTCAATGGTAGCCTTGGTGTATCGCACACAACGACCATCGTACTGTTCCTCAATTTTCTTGACCCTCTCCTCATCGACCTCATGGGATGCAATAATCATCTTCCACTCACGGTGGCAGTTGAAATAAGGCATATACACAGCCTCGTCATCACCCCACGAACTGCCAACGACAAAGACTTTCCTTTCACCCTCAACGAAAGCATCGACAAGTGGGAGCTGACGAGCCTGTTCAAGTATCTTTACCACGCGATCGAAACGAGTGTCGCCAACTACCGTTACATTCTCAATTCCAATACTACGGAGCAGTTCCTTTGATTTGTCGTTCTGCACAAACAGATGCGTGAAAGCATGAAGCGCAAGACGATATCGCCCGCCCCATGGCTTGAAGAACGTCTGCTCCTTGCGGAATATTGAAGACACACTGTAGACCGGTGTCTTTCTCTTCTGCAAACCCGAGAGAAAATTCAACCAGAACTCGTACTTTATGAAAAACGCCATTTTAGGCTGAAGTATATCGAGAAAACGTCGAACATTCTTCTTTGTGTCGAACGGCAGATAACATACGATGTCGGCCTGCTGATAGTTCTTGGCAGGATTATAGCCCGATGGAGAAAAGAATGTAAGCACTATCCTGTACTCGGGATGCTCTGCTCTGAACTTTTCAATCATTGGGCGACCCTGCTCAAACTCTCCAAGAGAAGAGGCATGGAACCACACATAATCAGTACCCGGCTTCACCTTCTCTTTGAGCACGGAGAAAATCTCCTTGTGTCCTTTGAGCATTGAGACAGCCTTCTTATGCCCGAAGAATGCAGCCAACCTGACGAATGCTATATAAAAGTATATTCCAAGTGTATACATCTTATCCTAAAACTGAAATTGCTCTCTTGAGACGGCTTAAAGTCTCCTCTTTACCGATGAGACCTGAAATGTCAAACATCTGAGGACCTTTGCCCTCGCCCACAAGAGCCAGACGAAACGCATTCATTATCTCACCCATACCATAGCCCTTTGCCTCAATCCACTCATGGACTGCCTTGTCCTGGTTCTCGATTGAGAAGTCATCGAGGCTGCCGAGCAACTGGGCAAGTTCGGCCATCTTCTGCGCCGAATCCTCTTTCCAACGTTTCTTGGCAGTCTTCTCGTCATACTCTTCTGGCGCCACAAAGTAGAAACTGCTTGCATCCCAGAGTTCATGTACGAAATTCACACGCCCCTTCATGAGAGAGACAATTTTCTCAAGATGCTCCAGAGTTGTCTCTACGCCGTGCGCCTCGACTACAGGCATGAATATCCGGGCTATCTCACTGTCGGATTTCTGCAATATATACTCGTGGTTGAACCACACCATCTTCTTATAGTCAAAACGTGCGCCAGCCTTGCTGCACTTCGAAAGGTCGAACTTCTTTATAAGTTCCTCCATTGACATCAGTTCCACGTCATCACCTGGGTTCCAGCCAAGCAGAGCGAGGAAGTTTATTACAGCCTCGGGCAGATAGTCACTCTCACGGAAACCTGATGATACGGCACCACTCTTGGGGTCATGCCACTCTAGCGGAAAGACAGGGAAACCCAAGCGGTCGCCATCGCGCTTACTGAGCTTGCCGTTACCTTCGGGCTTGAGCAGAAGCGAGAGGTGTGCAAAGCGGGGCATTGTTTCCTCCCATCCGAATGCACGGTACAGAAGCACATGCAACGGAGCCGAGGGGAGCCACTCCTCACCACGGATGACGTGCGAGATTTCCATAAGATGGTCATCGACAATATTCGCCAAATGATATGTAGGCAATTCGTCGGCCGACTTGTAAAGCACCTTATCATCAAGGATTGAAGAATCGATAGTTACCTCACCACGAATAATGTCATTTACAACGACCTTCTCACCCGGTTCAACCTTGAAACGTACCACATATTGGTGGCCGCTTTCGATGAGAGCCTTGACCTCCTCGGCCGAAAGCGCAAGCGAATTGCGCATGCACATACGTGTAGAAGCGTCATACTGGAAGTTCTCAATCTCAGCACGCTTGGCCTCAAGTTCCTCAGGTGTATCAAACGCGATATACGCCTTGCCGTTGTCGAGTAACTGCTGCACGTACTTCTTGTAGATATCACGGCGTTCCGATTGGCGATAAGGGCCATAGTTTCCACCAAAACTCACACCCTCGTCAAACTTTATTCCCAACCAGCGGAAAGACTCAAGAATATACTCCTCGGCTCCGGGAACGAATCGGTTTGAATCGGTATCCTCAATACGGAACACAAGTTCTCCACCATTTTGTTTTGCAAAAAGGTAGTTATATAACGCTGTACGCACACCGCCGATATGCAACGGGCCGGTGGGACTCGGTGCGAAACGCACCCTTACTTTTCTCTCATTCATAATCTAAAAACGGTCAACAGGCTTGCACATGCGCAGATATCCGCACCCACACAGGCATACAAAGCCTAATATAACATTAACAATAATGCAAAATTAGCACAAGTTGCGGTGCCTGCAAAATAAAAATACCGTTTTTTAAAACGGTCGCTGATTTTATTTTACGAATATTCAACGTTTATAGCCAAAGTGATTAGTTTTCCCAAACTTATAAAACCCGGCAGCCGTTCTTTATGGCAAAACATGCTTGACTTTTGTTATTTTTTCGTATTTTTGGCCCAAACAAACCGCATTCAGTATGAGAAGAATTATTAATCATATAAAGAAAATAATTAACTACTTAAGGAAATATTCGAGACAGATTAGCCAGACTATTCTGGTCTGCTTCTGCATTCTTACAATAATTTTCTTTATGCCAAGAGAAAAGAACAACCAATTGGAGTTCAAGAAGGGGACACCATGGAAACATGAACAGCTTATTGCCGATTTCGACTTCGATATCACCAAACCCGAAAATATGGTTCAGGCCGAAAGGGATACTATAGCAAAAAGCACACAGCCCATATTCAGATACGACGCCACTGTTGCCGACTCAAGCTGCCACAAGTTGGACGAATATCTCTCCGGCAAGAGAACGTCATCTATAGGTAAGAATAGAATTAAAGATTTCAAAGAATTCCTCAAGGAGCTGTATGGAGCAGGAGTAGTCTCGGACAATGACGCCGAACTTATCCGAAACGGAAGGTTCCGTTATATATCGTACAACAACGATAGTTCGCAGATGAGAAAAAGAAGTTCCGAACTGTTCTCTTGTTCCGAAGCCGGGAAAAGGCTCACTGCCATGAGTGATTCACTGCTTGCAGAGAACGAAATTGTCTCCATCATAAGACCGAACTACTTATACGACGAAAATGGCACCAGGCTAAAAATCGACGAGAAGCAGAAGGGGATAGACACAAACTTCACCAAACTGCAGAAAGGACAAAGAATCATAAGTTACGGCGACCTTATCAATGACGCCAAGCACCACATAATAGATTCATACCTTAAGGAACGCGAGAAACGGGCAAGCGAAAGGTCGAGTGCATACAGGACAAAGACCCTCATAGGACAGATACTCTTTGTCATCATCGCTTTGTTTCTGATATATTTCTATCTTGAACTATACCAGCCCGAGGTCGTGCACAACGCGTACAAATTCGTGTTCAGCATGCTCACCGCCTCGGTTTTCCCCATCATTGTGGGAATAATGTCATCACTTGGACACACGAACGTTTTCATATTGCCGTTCGCCATAGTACCAATGATGCTGTGTCTCTTTGTAAGCAACCAGGCCGCATTTGTAATACACACGATTACAATACTCATATGCTCCACAATGCTCAATGACCAGTACGAGTTCGTACTGCTGCAGACAGCTACCGGATACAGCGTAATACTGAGCCTCAAGGAACTCTCGTCGCGAATGCAGATGTTCCGCTGCACACTCATTGCCTTTGCGACATACTCGACCGTATATCTGTGCTACTCTCTCATAACAAGCAAGACCGTGATTGAGATGCATTACCCGATGTATATGCACTTTGCAATAAGTTCAATGCTGACACTCATTGCATACCCCATGATGGTTGTCTTTGAGAAGATGTTCCACTTCATATCAAATGTAACTCTCATTGAGCTGTCAAACTTCAACTCCCCTCTTCTTCAGAAACTTTCACAGGAGGCGCCGGGGACATTCCAGCACTCGATACAGGTAAGCAACCTGGCTGCAGAAGCGGCAAGTGCCATTGGCGGAAACAGCCTGCTGGCACGTACAGGCGCCCTTTACCACGATATCGGCAAGTTGAAAAACCCTGTATATTTCACCGAGAACCAGAGTGGCGGAGTCAGCCCACACACGAGCCTATCATATATTGAAAGCGCACAGATAATCATAAAACACGTCACAGACGGACTTGAACTCGCCAAACGCGAAGGATTACCTAAACGAATCCAGGAGTTCATAATGACCCACCACGGACTATCAAAGACCGGCTGGTTCTACATAAGCTACAAGAACGAGCATCCCGACGAGGAGGTTGACGAGTCACTGTTCACATACCCAGGACCAAAGCCTACAACAAAAGAGCAGGCTGTACTGATGCTGGCCGACTGCACAGAAGCCGCGTCACACAGCATCAAGGAGTATTCCGAGGAGAACATAAACAAGAAGGTAGACGACGTCATTGACGGCATTGTAAGAAACAGAGAACTGGAGTTGAGCCCATTGACATTCCAGGACATTGACACAATAAAGAGACTCTTCAAGAAGAGACTTATGGCAATATACCATACACGTATAAGCTATCCAAAGGAGATAAAGAAAGAGGATAAAGCCAACGTTGCCGATGACAATGATGCCTCAAACGCCCAACAGACAAAGGAGGAACAGACGACTGACGCAAAATAATATTGTAAGAAATGAAATAAATTCCGCCAATTGGCGGAATTTATTTCATTTCTTTGTACCGTATTACAACAATAGAGATGAAAGAGTTACTTAATTACATTTGGAAAAACCGCTTGCTACCCAAAACGGGAATGCACACTATCCAAGGAGAAGAGCTCCAGATAATCAGTTACGGGCAACAGACGCACGAAGTGGGAATCTTCAGCAATGCCACAATCACTATCGGCAACAAGGAACGACATGGCGAGGTTGTCATGCACGAGAGTGGATGCAAGGATTCCGATGCGGAACAGCGCATCGGCAACAGTACAATCCTGCTCGTAACAGGCGAAGGGTGCAACTTCGCAAAAGAGTGCCGCAACACTACAGCAATACTGCGTCTAAGACTCCCTGATGGGCTCGAGAAGGAGTTTGCAGACGCAATACAACACTTACAATGCCTGCCATGCAGCGACACTTTTGAAAATATTGACATAATCAACAGGAACAGTTATATGTCAAGGCTTCTGATTGAACGCATTGAAGAGAAGGCGAACAATATACTGCAAACATTCTCAGAGAGCAACGGACTTTGGGAAGAGACCTTGCTGAAGACAGTCATCCGCAGTTTCGGGTTCGGGATACAAAGTGAAGTATTCGAAAGGTGGGCAAAGATTCTCGACTTCAATGCCATGGGCAAACACAGGGACAACCGTTTGCAGATTGAGGCAATAATGTTCGGACAGGCAGGATTGCTCGAAGAGGAAAGCATTCCTTATTACTATCGCAACGAAGCACTGAACAGCAGCTACTTCAAGGAGATTACAAGAGAGTTCCGATTCCTGAAAAACAAGTTCGGGCTACAGGAAATCCATTACAGCGAATGGAGAAAGGGCAATGCCACACCACACGTACGCATTGCGCGCATAGCCGCACTTTACTGTAGAGAGAGCACCGGCATTTCCAACATAATGTCATGCAATACCGCCGCTGAATATTACAGTATCATAGACACCACCTTAGAAGGATACTGGAGCAACCACACATGTTTTGGAGGCACTGAAACCATTGGAAACGGCGGCATGAAACAGCGCCAGATGGATGTCGTAATAATCAACGCCATTGTACCCATACTTTATATATATGGCAAGCACCGCAATGAGACAGTCACCTGCAACAAGGCCGAGGAGTTCCTACACCTTTTGAAAAGTGAAGAAAATAGCATAATTAAGAAGTGGCTTGACAGAGGAATTACAGCGAACTGCGCTGCAGACTCACAGGCCATATTGCAACTTGAAAAGAGATACTGCCGTATGTGCAACTGCACCGAGTGCCGTTTTGCCTACCACTATATTAAGGAAAGGATCGCTGGGATATCATAACCCCACCCGCCAAATCAACAACAGACAACATAAACAAAGGACCTTGCAGCATCAGTTTGATCTGACCCCAAAAAGTTGGACGGATTAATTAAAAAAGTTTATTGGTAAAGAGTTCGGTATTGCACCGGGCTCTTTCCTTTTAGTCTCAGTTTAATTCTATCATTATTGTAGTAGTGGATATACTTCCTCAGTTCCTGT
>JAZQZM010000091.1:0-3008 GCA_045634085.1 Bacteroidaceae bacterium | reverse complement strand
TGTTACCTCGTCATTGCTGAAGATGATATCATTGTCACGTCCGGCAACATCGACTATGATGCTGTTGCAGTAGCTGCTGTTGTAGAACTCGATGATGGCCTCGCCGTTCTCAATCTTGACTTCGGGTACCCATTGCAGTGTACGGCGGTAGTCCATCTCCTGCGGCTTCATGCTGCCGTAGTCGGGCGAGTAGAACTTCTTGCTCTCGTTGTATCCCTGTACCGATGTGTATCGCATGGTACTGCCCGGTGCCGCAAACTCGGGGACTACGCCCTGCGCGCGTTCTTCATCAGTGTAAGGTATGAGGCATGCGACGTAGTTGGGGTTCATGGGGTAGTTTATGCCGCCATTCTGCTCGTTGTTCAGGCGTTCCCAGAAAGTGGATGCATCGGGGCTGCCGTCTACACCGCTTCCGCTGTAAAGGTAACTCTGCGACAGGAAACCGCGGTAGAACTTCTGTATGGGAATCTTGTTGTCAAGCATTCTTGTCAATGGAATCCAGTGCGTAGCTCTGTTCTCGAACTGTGAACGTGTCTTTTCGTCACTGCGGATGACGAACTCCTTGAAGTTGGTCATCTTGTCTGCGTTAGGCAAGCCACGCAGGTATTCCATGTCGGGTGCCGGAACTTTGCTTTGGCTGTATTCTCCAAGCACTACCATCAACTGTACCCAGTATGCCCAGTTGTAGTTGTGCCGGCGCATGGCACTGAGCACTACGTCGTTTGCTGTGAGAATGTGGTCATAGTCGTGGTTGACCGGGATTGTTACGCCTTCATCTCCACAACGTATGTTGCCGATGTAGCGTTTGCTGTTCTCGCCCTCGGAGTATCTTGCCATTGAAACAACATCCTCATTACGGTCATTGTATACCGAATATGTCTCATGGAGTGCGGTTATGATATTCTCAAGTTTTTCAACGTCTTTTTCGTCTGCAGAAGAGAGATGCAGTTCCTTGTCTATGAGGTTGTTCTCCTTGAGAATGTTGTATTTGTCATAGAATGACATGCCTCCGCTATCCATTATCTCTTTGAGAATATTTGTAGCTGAAAAACTCTTCTCCTTTATGTTGTTGTAAATATCATCCTCATAAGTGTTGAACATATTAAGGTATGTCACATCCTGCGCATACTCCCACTCGTCGAGGTAGTTGAAACGCATCTCGCTGTGTGGCGGTCGGCTGTTTAACTCGTGTTTTCTCTTAGCGACAACCTCCATTGATGAGAGCATATACTCGAACGGGCTTAACTTCACAAGACTGTCACTCACACTCTTGCTCATGGGTTTGCCAAGATGATTCTCCCAATAGTCGTAGAGACGGAACCCTGGCGAGAAGTAGCGGTCAAGTGCAAACTGATAGGCGATGTTGCCCCACTGCTTCAGGGCAGTCTGCGGCTTTAATGACGCCACACGCGTGCCGTAGAAGTCTTCCGTCTCAATGACGAACGAACCGGTGCTGTCAGTACGGAACGTGCTTGTCAGCACATCCTTGCCGTTAGGCGCGATGTCGAACCTGGTAAGGGTATTAGGCTGTGGTATGATATTCGCCTTGCCATAGCTGCCGAACTTGTTGTTCTTGGTCTTGAGCAGGAAATGTCCCTTGATAGTTATTCCACGTTCAATGGGCTGCATGTCCTTTATAGCAGTGCGTGTCAGTTTACTCCAGTCATACGATGTCCAGCCATGTGTGAGCATCACAAGGTCGAGCAGCCTGTTGCGATCTTTGTTCTCCGGGTCAAAAAGCTGCGCAGCGTCGGGTATATATCCCTTGAGCTCCGACCCCAGCAACATATAGGTGTACATATTGTGGGTGTACGACGTCTTCTGGTTGCCTATTGCATCGCTTACCGTCAGAGAGAGGTCACTCCCGTTAGTTATAGGCTTGCCGTCTTCACGGCTTACCTTGATAGTCACCTTTTCATATGGCGAGAGGCTTGTCGCCTCGGGGCGTGTGCCGTTGGCAGTGACATTCAACTTTACAGTACGGCTGTCACTAGCCTGCAGGGAGTCATGGACAACGAAAAAGTGTCGTTCGGCAAGCGGTGTTATGCTGTCGGCAAAGATTACCGCGCGGTTTACACCCTCGCGCAGGCTATCCTTCTCAAAGGTGAAACTCTTGTCACCGCCCGATGTGGTGAACTTCCTGTAGTAACCCATAGCACCACGGTGGAGCATTACGAAACCAAGTTCCTGATTACCGGCCATATTGTTGCGTATGTCAACGGTAATATCCTTGCCGTTGTCCTTCACATTCATTACAACACCCTCTTTTTCGGCCTTTGGCAGGTTGAACCTGTGCCTCTTCTGCTTGCCGTCGCTGCCGGTCATAGTGACCTCGGCGCGGTATTTTGCCTTCTCATTAGGAGTAAACACGAAAGAACCTTTTCCCATGTGCTCGGGCGTGGTTTCAAGCAACAGGGCATCGTTCTCATATATTCTTATCTTCTCCTCACCAAAGAGCCCGTTCTCGCCCCGCAGCTCGTATGCGACACGGCTCTCAAGTCCAGTGACAAGGTTACCGCCCTCGGGGAAGAAGGTGAGTGATGCTTCGGGAAGTTCCGCACTTATCCATTTACCGTTGTTGCTGAATCCTCTATTGCGGTCGAGCATGTTCTTGAAATCCCAGTTGTCGGCATTGACCTTGTCGAACACTGGGAACACACGGCTGAAGACTGCACTCTTGTCCCAGTTGAGCATGTAGCGGGTGTAGGCGCGTATTTCGTAGTAGCCCGAGAGCAAAAGTGGTTTCAACTCAAACTCGCCATGGCAGCTGCCCTCATCGTTCAACTTGTACTTCTTGGTCTCCACGACATACCCCTCGGGTGCTACAAGTTCCACGTACAGCACCTTGCTCAGAGTGCTGGGGCGGTTGTCGGTACCGAATGAGACGTACGCCTTGAACCACATTGTCTCGCCAAGGTAGTAGGCCGTGTTGTCAAAATGCAGGAACACACGTTCCTGTTGCATCACCTGACCCACCTGCATGGCACGGTAGGCGATACTGTCAAGAA